>CACXDE010000177.1 GCA_902766305.1 uncultured Ruminococcus sp.
AATCCAAAATACACAACTATAAATATTTCTGTTCCAAGTTCCATGGATGCAGAGGAGTTGGAATTGACAAAAAACAGAGTTTCGCAGGCTTTAACGGGAATAAGAGCAGGTCTTGAAATCCGTAATCAGCATTATGAGTCTACTGCGGCAGCTTTTTATATTATTAATGATTCAAACAGTGGAATCACCATCGGAAATACATTCAACGTCGGTATTGATATAGGTGGAGGAACCATTGACCTTTTCTCGTTCCAATCGAAGATAGGGAATCAGGGACGACCCATTCCAGCTTGTATAGATTCTGTGAAGAATGCTGCGGGAAGAATAATCTTATCCGAAACATTTGTAAAAGCTGTAAAACAGTATAACGGTAAATTGAAAATAGAAAAACAAGAAATGAATCCATTTTTCTATTGTTTCATGCCCGATTGTTATCCTCCGGATAGCCTTAATTTTGCCACTGATAGTGCCGCAATATGTATTACGGAGACCTTTATTCCTGATGCTGTGTTCAACGAAGATACTTCTGGAAAAACAAGGATAATGTTGAACACATTCAGAAGGAATGTTCTGATAAAAATGATTGCAGTACTTAATTATGCTGCTGAATTTATCAAGGTCTCATGGAAGAAAAATGAATTTGATTTCAAAACTGCTGAAGTTAATATTCTTCTTTGTGGAAACGGGTCAGGAATCTGGTCGAAAAAATGGTCAGGAGTTGTCAGGCCAGATCGAATAAGGATCAGAGACTTCTTAAAGAAACGTATTGGATGTCGCACATTATATATTCAGGCCTCTAAACAGCCCAAAAAGGAAACTGTTATGGGTATGAAATATATTATGGGAAATGACGCAACAAAAAAAGATGGCAAATCCAATATTTTTCAAAGTATGAATCCGTTTGTTGCTCCTTCCGTTCCTGTTACCTTGGGAGGCGAAGATATAGCAACTGTACAGAGCTATGTGAGTGATCTGCTTGATGATATTATTGAGAACAGACTTTTGCATGTTTCCGGCGATGCAAATAATCTCAATGAGTTTCACTCTCTTTTGAAAAGAGAAGTGACTGCTGGAAGAGTACGAGCGGCACTTGATTATGTTCTGAATAATGATGACGTTAGTCATAAGGGGAATGATATTTTCCTTGCTGATGTTTTCCTTCGCTTGATCTTGGATTTACCATATATAGATCCAAATAAGGGTTGATTAATTATTTTCGGGGGTATGAATATGAAAAAATCTAATTCAAATATGTCAATAAAAAAGCTAATATCTATTGTGGCTGTAATTACGTTGACATTGTTCTTATGTGTTGGTTGTGGTTCTGAAAACGAGGACGATGATAGTTTTGATAATGATTTTCAAAATACAATATCGTCAGCACATTCAGATAATGATCAGGATTTATTTTCAAACCAAGGAACCACTTCATCGAGTTCTTATGTGTATTCTACCGAAAAGACTGCGCGAAGAAATGAAGAAAACTTCTACTCCAGCAAGGAAAATCTGTACAGCGATATAAAAGACATTATGGCTTCTTCTTCTGAAACGAATGCTGACTTAATGCAGCGTATTGAAGATTATGTTTTTTTAATGGATAATCTGACAGACCGTATAAATACCTTGTCGAACGAAGAGGATTCCATTACTTATTTTATTCTTGCACAACGTTTAGAACAAATGGCTTTGGATTTGGAAAGTGAGATAAAGCAGAGTCCTATTGATAAATCGCACAGAATAAAAGTTTCAAATGCAAGAAAAAACTTAGCGAAAGCCGCCGAGAATGCGTGGAATTCTCATAGCATCGGTACTACGGCATCAACAAAGAATACTACTCAGAATACAACTATTCAAACGTCACCAACAAAAGCGGATCAAGTTAAAGATGGTAGTATTGATTCTATTGCTATTTGGCTTCCACTGTTTATTCTTCTGATAGTATTAATTGGTGTTGTGATATTCTATTATGTAAAAAACAGTAAAAAAAATGCCGATGGTAATGAGAAGGGGCGAATTAAGCGGTTTGATAAAAAACAATCGCAGGTTCATGGTAAAAAAATAGTGGTCGAAAAAAGGAACATAGATGCCCTAGTAAATGCAGATGATCAGATTGATGAGGAAGACGGCTTAGATGAGAATATAGATAATACAGGGATTGCGAATGAGGAAAGAAACGATTTCCGTAGTACTGAGCCATCAACTCCACGTCGAACAACTGATGAACCACGCAGAAATGCATACGATATTTATTATTTTTGGAGATCTTACAACCAAATCTTGGCGATAAGTGATAACTCTGTAAAAAAAGCAAAAGTTAGAGAAATGATGAAAAACTGTAGTCAACAGGCGTCATATGTATATTGTAAAAATGAAAACGATGTTATTAACTCACCTTCTTCGACAACGCCAATTTTTGTTGACTCAGATACTATTACAATGTTTTTGCGCTTTGGGAACTATTTGTTCCCAAGTCCATTAATACAGTCTGATAGAGACAAACGTAACCTATCTTTATATGCCGAAGTTAGAAATACTGGAAATATTTCTGTTATTAAGCCTGCAGGGTTATGCAAGGATGGCGAAGGCGAATACTCATTAGTAAAAAAAGGTGAATGGACTAAATAATCATAAAAACGACATTGCTGTCGTTAAAGTGAGTGAAAAAATATGCAAAAAAAAACAAGGTTAATTACTATAATATTTTCTACGATACTCATTTTATGTATGATGACCTCTTGCGGCAATCGCGGGAGATTGTTGCAAGTCATTTCGGATTTCGAGGATGGGTGTAACTCGTTAGATGTAAAAGCTATTTTGGAAACAATTGATCCTAGAATATCAAATAAATACAAAGTCGCTGTGACTGTTATCGAGTTTTTTTCTGGTCATTCTAGTGAAGAATTAATCGGAACTGTTTTCAATAATTTACCAGAGGAATTTAATGAAAGCAGTGAAGAAATATTATCCTCCATCGTGATTGACGTTGAAACGATTGAAATCGATGATGACACTGCCAAAGTTACTGCCGTTATGGAATATGAACTGATGGGTCAACATTTAAAACGCGAAGTGCTGTTTCGCTGTGTCTATTATATTGACGATTGGTATATTTCTTCGATAGAATTTATTTGAAATAATGGTCATGTCATCTAATAATAAGATGCCGACTGAATATTTCCACATAGAACAGATCGATATAGTTTGATTACTGTATTGGTGACGCTTGAATTATTATTACATCAGGCGTCACCATTTTTTATAATCGATTTTGATCGACGCAAAAAATCATCTCAAAAGTAATCATCAAAATAATTACCGCCAAATAAAATAGTGTGATTATTTCGCAGTTAGAAAAACAGAAAAACATGTATCCACCGCACGGAAAACATCGATACGCCACAAGGAAAACGCCAAACTGTTTTAGCGCGGAAGAAATGACCCCCAACTGCTCAGGTTGCATGGCA
>CACXDE010000178.1 GCA_902766305.1 uncultured Ruminococcus sp.
GAAGTCTCTTTACCTGTACATCGAATATGGATTCAGGATTGACCTTTATGCCATTATTCTGGAGAATGTACTTAGCCATTTTCTCCTTATTTTTCTTCTTTATAGCGCCAAGCTTTGCAAGTACGGCAGCGTCACTCTTATAAGCCATAAGACCTTCGAGTGCGTTTGCATTCTTTATGAACTTATCTCCTATAAGCTCGGTTATAAGATTTGCAAGACCCGGATTGCTCTGATTAAGCCAGCGGCGGTGTGCAATACCGTTTGTAACATTCTTGAACTTCTCCGGTGTTACCGTATAGAAATCATTGAATACACTGTCCTTAAGTATCTCACTGTGAAGCTTTGATACGCCGTTGACAGAGTGTGAAGCGATTACTGCAAGGTTAGCCATCTTGACAATACCGTCATTGATAACAGCCATTCTGCCGATCTTGTAGCCGTCAATTCCCATCTTCTGCATATCCTCACAGAAGCGGCGGTTTATTTCTTCAACGATCTGATATATTCTCGGAAGCTTTCTCTGGAACATATCTACCTGCCAGCATTCAAGAGCTTCACTCATAACAGTATGGTTAGTGTATGCTATAGTGCGTGTAACTATATCCCATGCTTCATCCCATCCGTAACCGCATTCATCAAGCATTATTCTCATAAGCTCCGGAATTGCAAGCACCGGGTGAGTATCGTTAAGATGAATAGCAACGACCTCAGGAAGATTATCAAGAGAATTATAGTGTCTGAGATGACGCTGTATTATATCCTGTATCGTAGCTGATACGAGGAAATACTGCTGGCTGAGTCTGAGACTCTTGCCCTCAGAGTGGTTATCCTCAGGATAAAGAACCCTTGTAATACTTTCTGCAAGAGCCTTCTGTTCCATAGAACGTACATAGTCACCTGAATTGAACAACTTCATATCAAAATTATCTGATGTAGCTGCCCAGAGTCTGAGTCTGCTCACACCCTTGCCGCCGTCACCCGGAACAAGCATATCATAAGGTGTTGCGATTATCTTTGTGGCATTTTCAAACTCGATAGAATGATGTGTCTCGTGCCATGTTTCCTTTATCCTGCCGTCAAAAAATACCGGAATACTCTTTTCCGGGTGCGGCTGTAACCATACTGAACCGCCGGGAAGCCAGAAATCGGGAAGCTCGGTCTGCCATCCGTCAACCAATTTCTGACGGAATATACCGTATTCATAGCGAAGCGAATAACCCATAGCGCTGTAATTCTGTGTTGCAAGCCCGTCAAGGAAGCAGGCTGCAAGTCTTCCAAGACCGCCGTTGCCAAGACCGGCATCCGGCTCCTGCTCGAAGATATTGTCAATTTTGATATTCAGGCTTTTGAGAGCCTGTTCCATTGTTTCTGTAAGACCAAGATTATACAGGTTGTTCCTGAGAGAACGACCCATAAGAAATTCCATACAGAGATAGTAAACTGTTTTGCTGTTCTGCTTTTCAGCAGCGGCAACAAAATCCTTATGATCCTGACGCATTATATCACGCAGCACAAGTGCTACTGCCTTATAATAATGCTCATAAGTAGCGTCAGCCGGAGTTACACCGAAATTATGTGATAACTTGGCAACTATCAGATCTCTTGCCTCGCCCGGTGTAAGCTTAGACTTTGACATAAAAACCCCTCCTGTTTTTCATTTTACAATGTGAAATTTGCTGTTACCAATACAACAAACACTCATTCATTATAAACCATTTACTACATTTTTTCAACAACTAATTTTCAATAAGGCTTTGTTTTACTGTCATTATTTTCCATTAAAGGTATGAATTTAGCAATTATTTTAAAAAATCGTCTCTTTAAATAAATTATTTGAATAATTTTGTGTATAATAACTACAAGTTATTTGTCAAATTATTAAGTATGTATGATATACTATAGACAAGCAAATCTTACAAATTGCTCAATTGACTTGTCATTCTGAGGAGCGAGAGCGGCGAAGAATCTTTTTAAAGTTGTGAGTTGTAAGTTATAAGTTTTATGTTTAACTGCTATTAACGGTCAACTTACAACTTACAACTTCCGACTGACGACTGCTGATAAAGATCCTTCGCTGCGCTCAGGATGACAGCTTGGGCAGATTAGAATAACTGAGTGAAGATTATTATGGTAACAATATTATTGTACATAATCACGAACAAATATAAATTTGCTCCTTTAGTATGTATGATATAATTAAACCTGAATCCGTGAAACTCAAATTTGATAATTGATAAAATAGCTGTAGCAGAGCGATTTTTTATGCAAAAGTCAGCATTATCCGAATCACCCAAAAGGTGCATTTTTCTTATTGCTATAATAATTATAATATTTATCATAAAAAGCTATGGACTGCGGCATCATTCAATGCGGCAGTCCGTTTCTTTTTATTTGATTTAAATTATCAGAAAAGAACATTTTTAAAACAGACAAGCGGCTTATTATTCTGATAATCCCAGCTGTGGTGCGCTCCGCCTTCACAGAAATAGCGTGAATCGCATCGGCTGCATTCTTCATTCAGATCAGACAAAGGCTTTCTGAAAATATCAAAGCCTTTCAGCCATACCTGTGTAAAATCATCCTTCAGTACATTTCCCATTATGGTTTCCGGACGTCTTTCAATATCAAGACAAGCGCCTATATCGCCGTTTGCCATTATGCTCGCCGTATAAATCCCGGCAGTACACAGGAAATACCAGTCTCTGACCTCACGTTCATAATCTATACCCAAGTAGTGGCTGCATCCATATGTTACAGGATAACCGTCTGCTCTTTTTGAACGTATGTATTCCATAAGGTGACGATAATCATCAGCGTCAAGCATATAATCCTTCAGACTTAAAGCACGTCCTATAGGTTCAAGATTTATAACACGCCATGAATCAACATCAAGCTCTTCCATCAGTGCAAAAAGCTGAGGAAGCTCTCCTATTGTCTTTTTAGTTATTACTGATGTTACCTGAACCGTCTGAAAATCATATTTCAGAAGATTGCGTACAGCCTCTACAGCTTTTTTATATCCGCCGGGAGTTCTCCTGAATGCGTCGTGTGACTCTTCCATTCCGTCAATGCTTATTGACACCGTTTTCATACCCGCATCCTTTAGCTTCGCCGCTACCTCGTCAGTTATAAGAGTACCGTTGCTTGTCATACCCCAGCCGTATCCAAGCTTTTTTGCATAATTCATTATGTCAAAAAATTCTTTTCTCAGCAGAGGCTCACCGCCGGTTATACATATCATAGGAAGCTTTTTGAAATCACGTTTTACCTGATCGAGCAGCTTATAATATATCTCTACCGGCAGCTCCTCAGACTTCACATCGCCGCAGTAGCTGCCGCAGTGAAGACAGCGCTCATTACATCTCATCGTCAGCTCAAAAAACAGGTATCTCAGATCCGGCTGCAAACGAAGCTTATGCCTGTATTCGGCAAGCATATTCAGATGTTCAAACTTTTTCAACTTTTCCATTAATATACCTCTTGTTGATAATAATCTACAGTCTTTACTATTATTTCAGAGTACTATCAATTCTGATATTCAGCAAGTTCCTCAGGGGATGGTCCGTAAACTCCATATGGCTCATCATTTTCAGGAACATACGTGGATGTACTCTGAGATATTTCAGAGTCTTCAATCGGCGGCGGTCCGTAAAGTACCTCCGGTTCACTCCACTCTACATCCTGTTTACTACTATCATCATCCGGCGGCGGTCCATAAAGATCCTCCGGTATACTTTCGGTCGGATCATAATCTGTTGACACTGTACTGCTTTCAGTCTTAGAAGAACTGGTTCTGTTTGATGAAGTCTGTGAAAACCTGCTGTATTCGATCGAAGTCTGCGGTGTATATTCCTGGGTTGATGTTTCTGAAATTTCTGTTGACTCTGAAACCTTTGATGAGCTTTCAGTCTTGCTCTCAACAGATGATTCAGTTTCAGACATTTTTGAAGACACACTGTCAGAGCTTTCTGCTTCACTGCTGATCTGTTCTGAACTCTCACTGCTTGAAGCTGCCGGTTCTCCCGGAGGCGGTCCATAAATCGTTTCAGGCTGAGAACCAATACATCCATTCATTCCCAGCAAAGCTGTAACCGCTACAGTGAGCGCTCCTTTTCTGAATCTCTTATTCATTTTGATCACTCCTTCTGCTTAATATTTTTAAACCTGGGATTGCTGCTTATATTCATTATAATACATGTTTGTACTTTCGTCAACCGCATAAAAAATTCATTTTTATATTTTTTATGTTGTTTTCAGTTGCTTTCAGTTGCTTTCAATCATTAGTTATTTTAATATCTCCGCTGACTGTTTTGAACTTATACTGACACTGTGATTGTTTGTCATTATCCGGTATCCTTATTTCTCCGCTTACTGATTCCGCTGAATATGTTCCGCCAAGACCTGTTTTACCCTCTATGTCTCCGCTTATACTTTCTGCCGTAAATTTCTTTTCAGCTGAGGCTTTATTTAATTTTATACTTCCGCTGGTTGTTTTTATTTCTGCACTGTCCTTTGCGTCTATATTCTTTATATCTGCATCCCCGCTTACGCTCAGAATACTGATATTATTTGACTTAATACTATCTATATGTATATTTCCGCTGGTACTATATAAATTGATTTTTCTATCAGCTTCTATTTTTTCAGCAGTAATATTTCCGCTTATCAGATTGATACTTATATCATTTTTGATTTTAAGAGGAACTGTACTTTTATAATTTCCAGATACGCTTGCAGCATTTATTTCATCATAATTTTTCTCAGGCAGAAAAATTATAAGCTTATGACTTTCATTGAACTCGAATAATTTTATTTTCTCGTACCATTTTTCATTTTCTTTCTGCTCTATCCTCAGTCCCTTATCCATATAAAAATAGTAGCCTTCCTCATCACCTTCCCTGACATAGTATTCTATCCTTGTCTTATTATCTTCTGACTTTCTTAGTTCTATATCATCATCTATGGTTGAAACATATATGTCAGAAAATTCCTTGTCTGTTTCTTTATTTTTCTTTATGTACTCCGCTTTTGTTGACAGCTCTCTGAAATCAAATCCGACGTTTGCCGCACCTGCCGCAAAACATATCACACCTGCAAGAACAAGTATCACACTTACAATGATCGTAATTTTAACTGCTTTCTTCATCAGAATACCTCCTTCATTGCATCGACAGTCTTTCGTACTATAAAGACTGTAAATTTAACATACAGCTCTGACAGCTTCACAAGTCCTATGAACATCAGTCCTGAAAGACCAAGACAGAATAAACCTAAGCCCAACGTAATCAGAAGCTTAGCCAGGCTCCCAACCATGAACAATGCCGGCACTGAAACTATCCCCGCAGCAAAAATACTTATATCTGCCGCAAACAGTGATATTATAACAGCCCAGCCTGAAATATATATTGAGAAAACCGCACACAGCAATGAAAACCATATCGGAAAACCAAGCACTATCAACACTATTGCCCAGACAGGCAAATGTTTTTTCTCCCTGACAACGCTTTCAGGAGCGGGGGACTGTATGCTCTGAGCACTGTTCTCTCTTATGTAAGCGCTTATTTCCTCTATTGTACCCAAAGATGCAACCGCTTCTTCTTCACTCATACCGTCTTCTACTGCATCATCTATCATTTCGCTGTAGTATTCTACATACTTCTCTCTTTCATTTACAGGCAGATATGACGTTATCTGTCTGATATTTTCTATAAACGCCGCTTTAGTCATTTACAACATCCTCTCTTGTAATATAGTGATAAACAGCCATTATTTCCTTCCATTCCTCTTTAAATTCTCTCAGTCTTTCCAGTCCCTTATTTGTTATACTGTAATACTTTCTCAGTCTCCCGTTGTGTTCGATACTTTTCACAGTCAGCATTTCCGAGGCTTCAAGCCTTCTGAGAATAGGGTAGAGGGTAGATTCCGATACAGATATATACGGCTTTATATCCTTTACCATTTTATATCCGTATGAATCTTCATTTTTTATGGACGACAGCACACATACATCAAGCAGACCTCTTTTCATTTGTATATCCATATCAACACCTCACTTTGCATAATACTATACCACACATAGTATTATTTGTCAAGCAGTATAAAGTAATATTTATAAGTATATTTTCATCTTTCGTCATGCTTATTTTTATAAGTTCCTATAATTGACACATTTTGATTATTACTGTATAATTCTTTGTTAGTAAGAATGTTTATTTATACGGCTATCCGTATACTGCCTAAGAAAAGGAGAAATTCATGAAGAAGAAAATTTCAGGAAAATATTATCTTTCTCTTGCCGCACTATGTATGATGATCGTGATCGTGTTTACTGCCTGTTCGACATCCA
>CACXDE010000179.1 GCA_902766305.1 uncultured Ruminococcus sp.
AATTCACTGGCGCAAAGAACGATTCACAAATGTTACGTTTTACAATGAAGTAGTGCAAGACTGATTTGGGTGCGCAGGCTCTGCGCCAGCGTTGACATAAAACAAAAAATATAGTAAAATTTAGGAAATAAATAAACAGCTAATATATAAGGTGATAATAATGAACAAAGTAAAAATATACCCTTCTTGTCTTAACGGGAATATATCAGTACCCCCGTCAAAAAGTGCTGCCCACAGAGCTATAATATGCGCTTCACTGTCAGAAGGAATAAGCACAGTAAGACCAATAGAACTGTCAAATGATATAATCGCTACAATAAATTGTATGAAAGCATTAGGTGCAGAAGCAGAGCTTTCAGGAGATACGCTTACTGTATGCGGAAAAAATATTTTCTCTGAAAAAACAGCCGCTCTTGACTGCGGAGAAAGCGGTTCTACTCTGCGTTTTCTGATACCAATAGCGGCTGCCGGAGGTGTTTCCGCAGAATTTACCGGACACGGCAAGCTGCCTCAAAGACCTATAGGTGTGTATACAGACTGTCTTCCTGAGAAGGGTGTTGTCTGCCGTACAGAAGGCGGTCTGCCCCTGAATATAAGCGGAAGGCTGCAAAGCGGTGTCTATGAAATACCCGGAGATGTAAGCTCACAGTTTATAACCGGACTTTTGCTCGCCCTGCCGCTGCTTGACGGCGACAGCGAGATAAGACTTACCTCAAAGGCACAGTCTGTCGGCTACATAGATATGACTATTGCCGTCATGCGTGATTTCGGCGTTGATATCACAAAATCTGACAGCGGATGGATAATACGGGGCGGACAAAAATACATTGCAAGGGATTATATTGTTGAGGGCGACTGGTCGCAGGCTGCTTTCTTTATGACGGCGGCAGCCATCGGCGGTGATATCACTATAGACAACCTTGACCCGGACAGTACTCAGGGAGATAAAACCTGTGTGGATGTTTACAGACAGCTTGGTGCAGATGTATATTTCTCTGACAGAATACTGCATATAAAAAGCGGCGCACTTCACGGAATTGAGCTTGATGCGTCAGACATTCCCGACATGGTGCCGGCTTTCAGTATAGCGGCAGCTGCGGCAGAGGGCAGAACAGTTATAAAAGGCGCAGAACGTCTGCGTATAAAGGAATGCGACAGACTTCACGCTCTGTGTGAGGGTCTTTCAAGGCTTGGTGTAAACATAAAAGAAACAAAAGACGGGCTTATTATAGACGGCTGTAAAGCTTTCAGCGGAGGATCAGTTGAAGGATACAACGATCACAGGATAGTAATGTCCTTTGCGTCCGCCTGCGGAAAATTCACAGAGGATGTAACAATAACTGATATGGAAAGCATAAACAAATCATATCCGTCATTTTTCGAGGATTTTAAAAAGCTTGGGGGAAAGTACGATGTCATCATGGGGTAACAGCATAAAAATTTCAGTATTCGGAGAAAGTCACGGCAGCGGTATAGGAGTAGTGATAGACGGGCTTCCGGCCGGGAAGAAAATTGATATGGACAGCGTTTACCTGCAAATGTCAAGACGTGCGCCCGGCAGGGACAAGACCGCTACTCCGCGTCTTGAAAAGGATATACCGGAGGTTCTTTCAGGTATGCTTGACAGTACCACCACCGGAGCACCGCTTTGTGCAGTGATAAGGAATACAAACACACGTTCCGGCGATTATGGAAACATTCTTTCCGCGCCAAGACCGGGACACGCTGACTACACCGGCAATATAAGATACAGCGGATTCAACGATATCAGGGGCGGTGGACATTTTTCCGGACGGCTTACTGCGCCTATAGTATTCGCCGGCAGCATATGCAGACAGATACTTGCAGAAAAGGGAATCAGAATTGCCGCACATATATCATCTGTCGGAAATATCAGAGACAAACGCTTTGACCCTGTTGATATCTCCACTGAGCTTATGGACAGGCTCAGCAAAGAAACATTTGCTCTTATTGACACAGAAAAGGAAGCGCCGATGCGTGAGCTAATAGAGGAGTGCCGCATGGACTGCGACAGTATCGGCGGTACTATAGAATGCGCTGTAACCGGACTGCCTGCCGGAATAGGTTCTCCCATGTTTGAAGGCGCAGAGAATGTTATTTCGTCAATAGTTTTTGGTATACCTGCTGTCAAGGGTATAGAGTTCGGTGTCGGCTTTGAGGCAGCAGAAATGAGGGGCAGTCAGAACAATGACGAATTTTACTATGACGGCGATACAGTAAAAACACGGACAAACAATCACGGCGGAATACTCGGCGGTATAACATCCGGTATGCCTCTTATATTCAGAGCAGCAATAAAACCCACACCCTCAATCGCAAAGCAGCAGAATACAGTTGACCTTACAGAAAAAAAGGATACGACCCTCAGTATACACGGACGTCATGATCCGTGTATCGTACCAAGAGCCGTACCGGTAGTTGAAGCGGCAGCCGCAATTGCTGTTCTTGAAATTGTATCAAGATGATATTTTTGTTGGGGCTGCCGCCCCAAACCCTGCCCGTACCTCGGCAGGGAACAAGTTCCCAGCACCCGTTAATTATATTAAAAAAGCAGACGCTCTTGCTTATACAAGGGTGTCTGTTTCTGTTATCTGTTAAATAATTAAATTTAAAAGTTTTAGGAAAGGGGTTTGGGGGATAACCCTTTTTCAAAAGGGTTTCCCCCAAAAAAATCTGATAAATCCAGTATAATTATCAGCCCGGCTTGATTACGCTGAGAAGAACACCAGCGGCTACAGCTGAACCGATAACACCGGCAACATTCGGACCCATAGCGTGCATAAGAAGGAAGTTTCCGGGATTTTCTTCCTGACCGACCTTCTGGGAAATTCTCGCAGCCATTGGCACAGCGGAAACACCGGCTGAACCGATAAGCGGATTGACCTTTCCATGCGTAAAGAAGCACATGAGCTTTCCGAAGAGAACTCCGCAGGCTGTTGCAAGACAGAAAGCAAACAGACCAAGTGCAATAATACCGGCTGTCTGTAAGGTAAGGAATACCTTACCAGTTGCTGTTGCGCCTACTGTAACGCCGAGGAATATTGTTATAATGTTCATGAGTTCATTCTGTGCAGTCTTGTTTATTCTGTCCACAACTCCGCTTTCTTTAAAGAGGTTGCCAAGCATAAGCATACCAACAAGCGGCGCAGCGTCCGGAAGAAGAATGGCAACAAGTACTACAACAATGATCGGGAAAAGTATTCTTTCAAGCTTTGATACAGGACGAAGCTGACCCATGACAATGCTTCTTTCCTTCTTTGTTGTAAGCGCTCTCATGATAGGCGGCTGGATTATCGGCACGAGCGCCATATATGAATATGCCGCAACAGCTATAGGACCTAAAAGCTGAGGCGCAAGCTTTGTCGTTACAAAGATAGCTGTAGGACCGTCTGCACCGCCGATTATTGCAATAGACGCTGCCTCACTGGGAGTAAATATACCAAGCGCAGTTGCAATAATGAACGTCAGGAAAATACCGATCTGAGCAGCAGCGCCTAAGATAAAGCTTTTCGGGTTGGCAATAAGAGGACCGAAATCTGTCATACATCCGATACCGAGGAATATAAGCGGCGGATAAATGCCAAGCTTTACACCCTGATAGAGATAATAAAACAGACCGCCGTACTCCGTATGGTTATAGTAAGTAACTCCGTTATATACAGTCGTGGTATATGTAGACGGGTCAAGGTGCTTTGCAAGCATTTCCGCTTCGGTAAGCATCTCCGTTGTGGGCAGTCCCATTATTCCCGGGAACAGATTCACAAGGCACATACCAAAGGCTATCGGCAAAAGAAGAAGCGGCTCAAACTGTTTTTTTATCGCAAGATACATGAGAACAAAGGAAATACCGACCATAACATAGTTTTCCCACGACAGCTTGCTGAAACCGGATTCTTCAAGCAGATGACAGATTATCTGCCACAGCTGTGTTAAAATATCCATTTACTAACTTCCTTTCCTTTTATTTTCAGAACGGTCTTGTGTTCTGCATAGCGCCGGCTCTTGCCCACGCTGAACGGGCTGAACGCTCACGCTTTACCGCTTTTATTCTATGGGGCTTTTCACCGTAATAAGCATCTACGGCAGCAGCAATTACAGCTATCACTTCGCCGGGGATATTATCGTCATTGTCTTCTATCTCCTCACGGGACAGCGACCTGACCTCCTGATGCTTCACATCCTCATCAGTTTTTTCGGATACCGCCTTCTTTTTCTTGTTTCCGGCATCCTGCATACTGCGTATTATCTTGCTGTAGAGAGTAACTGTCACTATCAGCAGAATAAGTACAGTGAAAACCACAAGAAACCCGGCAAGCAAAAGAATGAACGCCTGCATCATATCATTCATTTTTCTTTCCTCCTAACAGTTTAATACTCCTGTCTTTTATCCATGAACCGAAAAGACCAAAAGCACATATATATACATTATAATCCATAACAAAATTTATTTCAATGGAATTATAGTAATTTCTTAAAAACTTTGGTATATTTCTTCTTCAGATATAAGCTAATTTTCCGCCGTCTCTGAGAGCTGCGACCATTCCTCATACATTTTTTCAAGTTCAGCCTCAGTCAGGGATATCTGTTCACTTGTGTCCATAAGCTTTTCATAATCGGAAGATACCTCAGGTGTACTGAGCAGCTCATTAAGCTCTGCAAGCTTTTTCTCCTGCTGCTCAATTTCCTTTTCAAGCCTGCCAAGCCTTGCCTTTGCCCTTCGCCTTTGTGCGTCAGCCTCTTTTTTCTTTTTAAAATCCGTCTGCTTTTCCTCAGCCGGTTTCTTCTTTTGTACATCTTTTTTACGGAACGGATCAGCTTTTTTCAGGTAGTCCTCATAGCTTCCGTAATACACCTCTATTCCATCCGGTGTAAGATAGAATATCTTATCCGCAAGCGCATTTATCAGATATCTGTCGTGGGAAACGATAAGCAGTGTGCCCTCATAGCCCTTCAAGGCTTCTTCAAGTGCTTCACAGGAGCTGATATCAAGATGGTTTGTCGGCTCGTCCAGCAGCAGAAAATTTGCCCTGCCAAGCATCAGTTCAGTAAGCAGCACCCTTGCACGTTCGCCGCCGCTCAGAGATGAAAGAGGCTTGAACACATCATCATTCTTAAAAAGAAATCTTGCCAGTGTGTTTCGTATTTCCGTATTCGTCATATACGGGAAGCTGTCTGACAGTTCGTCAAAAATAGTCTTGTCACTGTCCATTCCGCTCTGTATCTGATCGTAGTAGCCGGTCTTTACACCCTCGCCGAAGCGTATCCGTCCGCTGTCCGCCTTATATTTCCCGAGAAGAGTTTTAAGAAGAGAGGTTTTTCCGCATCCGTTCGGACCTAAGATAAAAATGCGTTCGCCGCGTTTTATATCCATATTTACATTCTGGAACACTGTATTGCCCGGGAAAGACAGCGACAGATCATTCACCTCTAAAACATCATTTCCACTCTGGTTTTTTATGCCAAGATCAAACCTTATGGAAGACGGCGCATTTTCAGGCTTTTCCAGATCCTTTTCTATCCGCTGTATTGCCTTCATTTTGCTTTCGGCTGTTCTTATATTTTTCTCCCTGTTCCATCTTCTCTGCTGCTCAATTATCCCCTCAAGGCGGTGTATCTCGTTCATCTTGTTATCATATTCACGCTGCATAGACAGCATATGTTCCTTTTTCAGAGGAAGGTATGCTGTATAATTTCCCTTATAGCGTGTCATTTTTCTGTTTTCTATTTCAAAGGTTCTGTTCGTAACACGGTCAAGAAAATATCTGTCATGAGAGATAACAATGTAAGAACGTGAAGATTCCATAAGAAAGCTTTCAAGCCATTCTATACTTTCAGAATCAAGGTGGTTTGTCGGCTCGTCAAGCAAAAGAAAATTTGCATCGCATAAAAGCAGCTTTGCAAGCTGTATTTTTGCCCTTTGTCCTCCGCTGAGAGAATGTATGGGAAGCTTCATCTTTTCGTCATCAAATCCAAGACCTAAAAGCGCCGCCCTTGTTCTGCTCTGATATGTAAGTCCTCCCTGTTCGATAAAAGAATCCTGTATTTCACTTTGTTTCTCAACTATGCTGTCTAAATTTTTATTCGCCTGTGCTGTAATGTTTATCAGTGCATTCAGTGCGTTTATCCTTTTTTCCCACTCTATGACCTCTTCAAATACAGAAAGAACCTCATCATATGCACTGCGGCTAAGATTATTGCATACATGCTGCTCCATATAGCCGATAGAGACATTTTTCCCGATGGATAAAATACCCCCAGACGGAGAAAACTTTCCGGTAAGTATCTTTAAAAGAGTAGTTTTTCCGCTGCCGTTAACACCTATGAGTCCTACTCTGTCTCCGGGCTGGATCTCAAAATTCATATCCTCGAACAATTTCTGTTCACCGAACTCCATTGTCAATCCGCTGACTGTTATCAATGCCATACTGATACTCCTATCCCCAAAACACTAAAAAATATACCCTGCAAGAGAGATTCATCTCTTACAGGGCTTTTTGTCATCCGATAATAATCAAGCTGAATGCTTCACACCAGTATCAGACAAACAGAGCGGAGAGTGAGGGATTCGAACCCTCGAAACGGGGTTAGCGTTTACACGATTTCCAATCGTGCTCCTTCGGCCAGCTCGGACAACT
>CACXDE010000180.1 GCA_902766305.1 uncultured Ruminococcus sp.
AAACCTGAAATTTGCGTCATTGCAAAAAAAGTCCGACAGCACCTTGCGGATATCTCTTTTTTTCACACTATCCAAACACACCGCCTTTTCACATCCTATAAGGATATAGCTTTGTCTCAATTATATTATAAATCAACAGAATTTTCAAGGATTATAATTCTTTATTTACAAAGCTTAATGAGCTGAGAGGATATCTTTTCAAAAGATTATTCTATAACTTATATTGACAATTTTTTTATTAGTGGTAAAATTATAATTGGTTTGTTATTATATTTTTTATGATTTTTAAGGAGTTTATATGGTTTTCAGTTCTACTGTTTTTCTGTTTGTGTTTCTGCCCGTCACATATATTCTTTATCTTGTATGTAAGACGCAGACAGTCAGAAATATTATTCTTATAATCGCCAGCCTTTTCTTTTATGCTTACGGTGAACCCGCAGCAGTATTTCTGATGATACTTTCAATTATTGTGAATTACCTGTTGGGTCTTACAATGGACAGTAAGCATAAAAAACCAATGCTGATAATTTCGATAATATTCAACCTTTCAATGCTGTATATTTTCAAATATCTCGGCTTTACAGTAAATCTGATAAATGATATCACAGGGCTTGCTCTGCCGATACCTGATATCGCTCTTCCCGTCGGAATTTCATTCTTTACATTCCAGGCAATGTCATATGTGATAGATGTATATAAAGATCCCAGACTCAAGGACAAAAACATACTTGATATATTTTTATACATATCACTTTTCCCTCAGCTGATCGCAGGTCCTATCGTAAAATTTTCCGATATCGCAGATCAGATCAATAACAGAACTATTACCCTCCAAAAAACAACTCTTGGTATAAGACGCTTTATTTACGGTCTTGCAAAGAAAATGCTTATTGCAAATACAATGGGACAGATAGCGGACGCTGCTTTCAATGCCGATACATCTCAGATGGACGCTGGCGCTTTATGGATAGGAGCTGCCGCTTATACCTTACAGATCTTCTTTGATTTCAGCGGCTACAGCGATATGGCAATAGGCCTTGGAAAAATGTTCGGCTTTGAATTCAAGGAGAATTTCAACTACCCGCTTTCTGCTGACAGTATGCAGGATTTCTGGAGAAAATGGAATATCTCCGTATCGACATGGTTCAAGGAATATGTATATATCCCGCTCGGAGGAAACCGCAGAGGCAAACTTCGCACAGGCATCAATAAATGTATTGTCTTTTTCCTTACAGGTCTGTGGCACGGCGCTAATCTGACATTTATCGTATGGGGACTGCTGCACGGGGCATTCCTGCTGCTTGAACAGTACGGAATTATTTTCTTTGTCAAGGACAAATATAAAAAGAATATTGCAGTAAAAATATTGTCTCATATATATGTAGCAGCTGTCGCAATGTTTGCCTTTATATTTTTCCGTGCGGACAATATCGGAAATGCTCTGAGCTATATAGGACGTATGTTTACGGGCTTCGGCAGCAGCGGCATTTTATCAGGGAATGTCTATTCATTGATGTTCACTCCCTATGCATTGATCACACTTGTATTTTCCCTGGTATTTTCAACGGATATTGCAAGGCAAGGAAGCTCTGCCCTTGCTGCAAGAGGAAAAAGCGAGCTTTCCGCCTATATCGGTTCTGCTGTCACAATGCTGCTTTTTGCGCTTTGCATAATGAACCTGTTTACCGCAAGCTATAATCCGTTTATCTATTTTCGTTTCTGAGGAGGTGACGGCAAATGAAAAAAGCTTTTTCCATAGCTTATACAGCCTTGTTTATTGCAGTCTGCTGTGTGCCGTCTGCCGCAGCGCTCATTGCGCCTTCATCTGGTGCTGTGGGAAAAGAGGATGCGCCCGCTGTTCCTGAGATCATAAAGGATGGAGAACTGAACAGAAATATCGGCAGTGAATTTGATGATTACTTTACAAAATCCATCCCCTTTCGTCCTGACATTATTACCGCACAGAATAAGCTTGCATCGGGACTTCTGGGAAAGGAAAGCAATAATGTAATAACAGGACATAACGGCTGGCTGTTTACACTTGAAAGCACTGATGAATACATGGGTATCATCAAGAGCGAGCGTTCTGTTCACAATATTGCAGAAACAGTGCGTATCATGCAAAAGAGCGTGACCTCACAGGGCGCACATTTTGTTTTTACGATCGCACCTGATAAAAACCAGATATACCCCGAATATATGCCCGCAGGATATATA
>CACXDE010000181.1 GCA_902766305.1 uncultured Ruminococcus sp.
CTGTTGCCTTACATATGTCCTTTGAAAACAGCGGGTTCAGACTTGTTGGAATTTTCGATAATGATAAGGACAAGGTCGGAAATAATATAAGAGGAATATGTGTCAGGGATATAAGTGAACTGGAAAAATTCTGTTTTGAAACAAAAGCGGAGGCGGCAATAATATGTCTCCCTAAATCCTCTGTTCCGGAAACAGCTGAGAAGCTTTATAAGTTAGGAATAAGGTATTACTGGAATTTCAGCCATTATGATCTTTCAGCAGCTCATGATGATGTGATTGTGGAGAATGTGCACCTCAATGACAGCATGATGATACTGTGTTACAGGATATCGGCTGAAATGGAGAAGTCAGAGAAAAAGTAATATTCAGCTTTGCTTTGCATATAAATACACTAATATATTATATGCGGAGTGATTATGTGGAGAGTTATATTGTTATGGCAATATCAGTATGTGTCCTGATCCTTCTGACAGTGATCCATATTATAATGAAGTCAGAGCATCCTGTACGTTCGGCAATTTTCAGTCTTTTACCCGGACCGGCGGCAGTGATATGTATCAATCTGTTTTCAGAAATTACTTCTGTGGCAGTACCAGTCAGTCCGCTGACGCTTGCTGTATCAGCTGTTTTAGGTATACCCGGTGTTACCGCAATGCTGATCGTACAGAGGATACTATGATTAAATAAGCAAATGTAGGTGGAATAATAACATGGCTAATGATAATAAAAAACGAAAGGAAAATATAGAACGAATAGATGTATCTCCGGATCAGGGTCTTACATCGCCGGAGGTTCTGAAAAGAAAAAAGGACGGGCTGTATAATTTCAACACCCAGCCCAAGGGTAAAAGCGTCAAACGGATACTTTATGATAATATCGTTACCCTTTTCAATATACTTAACCTTCTTTTGGGAATAGCTGTATTTTTAGTTGGTTCATATAAGAATATGCTTTTTTTAGGAGTAATGTTCTTTAATACCATAATAGGTATAATACAGGAGCTGAGAGCCAAAAGCGCTATAGAAAAGTTGTCAATAGTTTCAGCTTCAAGAGCTGTTGTGATACGTGACGGCGCAAAGCAGAGTATTGATACGGAGGAAATTGTTCTTGATGATGTAATAGTTTATTCACAGGGCAATCAGATACCTGTAGATTCAATCATCGTTTCAGGTGAATGCGAAGTCAATGAATCTCTGCTTACCGGCGAATCTGACGCAATAATAAAACGTGCTGGAGATATGGTTCTGTCCGGAAGCTATGTCGTCAGCGGAAAATGTACGGCTAAGGTAGAGCATGTTGCCGGAGACAATTATGCTTCTAAAATTTCCGCCGAAGCAAAATATACCAAGCAGATCAATTCCGAGATAATGATAACGCTCAGAACGATAGTAAGAATACTTACGGTAATAATCCTGCCTCTGTCTGTTTTGCAGTTTCTTCATCAGTACAGTATCGGAGCAGATACCTCTGCAATGGTTCCGACACTTTTCGGTGAGGTATCGGAAGGTCTGAGAGATGTAGTAGTGCAGACGGTTGCATCCACAACAAGTATCATACCTGAGGGACTTATGCTTCTGACAAGTACGGTGCTTGCAGTTGCAGTAATAAGACTTTCACAGCATAAGGTATTGGTTCAGGAGCTTTACTGTATTGAAACTCTTGCAAGGGTAGACGTTCTCTGTCTTGATAAAACGGGTACTATCACGGAAGGGTGCATGGAGGTCGCTGATATACTGCCTTATGGGCAGGCGGAAAAGGAAAATGCAGAGGATGCTATAACAGAGCTTGTAAGTGCGCTTGATGATACAAATGCGACATTTATGGCGCTTAAAGCTCACTGCAAAGAAAAAGGAAGTCTGAAAGCAGATAAAATAATACCGTTCTCATCCGAGAAAAAGTGGTCAGGCGCTCATTTTGAGGACGGCGGTTCATATATAATGGGTGCGGCTGAATTTATTTTAGATGAAGTGCCGGATGATCTGAAAGAAAAGCTTAAAGAGTATTCAAAGGATTATCGTACTATTATAATTGCGCATTCACAGAATGATTTCAGGGAAAAGGAGCTTCCAAAGGATATAGAGGTCATAGGCATAGCCCTGCTGAATGATAAAATACGAAAGGAAGCGCCTCAGACCTTAAGATATTTTGCAAATCAGAATGTTGAGGTAAAAATCATATCCGGTGATAATCCTGTTACTGTAGCAAATGTTGCAAAACGCGCCGGGGTAAAGAATGCGGAAAAATATGTAGATGCGGCGACCCTTACAACTGATGAACTGATAGAAGAGGCAATGGAAAAGTACACTGTTTTCGGCAGAGTGACGCCGACGCAGAAAAAGAAATTCGTAATAGCTCTCAAAAAGAAGGGGCATACAGTTGCTATGACTGGTGATGGAGTAAATGACGTACTTGCGCTTAAAGAGGCAGATTGCAGTATAGCTATGGCTCAGGGCAGTGATGCCGCAAGAAATGTATCCCAGCTTGTTCTTCTTGATTCAAACTTTGCGTCTATGCCAAAGGTTGTGCTTGAAGGAAGAAGAAATATAAACAATATCCAGCGTTCGGCTACATTGTTTATTGTCAAGACGATATTTTCAGTTTTGCTTGCGGTTATGTTTATTTTTGTCACGGTTTCTTATCCCTTCCAGCCCATACAGTATACGCTCATCAATGCGTTTACGATTGGAATACCTTCATTCATACTGGCGCTTGAACCGAACAAGGAAAGAATAAAGGGCATATTTATCTTTAATATTCTTAAAAATTCCGTTCCGGCAGGTCTGACCATAACGCTGAGCATAATATTGTGCATAATTGCGCAGAAGATATTCGGCATGGGTGATATACAGTATACCACGCTTTGTGTTCTTGCGCTTACGGCAGGGTCAATGATGATACTTTTCAGGATCTCCAGACCATTCAATAAGATAAGGACAGCACTTTTTGCGTTAATGAATGCCGGAATGCTTACAGGCATTATAGTGTTCAGGGGCTTTTTTGGTTTTGCTCAGCTTGACCTGAAGATAATACTAATATTCCTTGGATGCTTTGTAATAGAGCTTGTTGTGTTTATTTTGCTTACAAAGCTTGTAGAAAAATATACACCGATAGCCGAAGAAA
>CACXDE010000182.1 GCA_902766305.1 uncultured Ruminococcus sp.
ATATTTGGGGGAGTTCCAGAGCGGTCAAATGGGGCAGACTGTAAATCTGTTGCTTCGGCTTCGGTGGTTCGAATCCGCCCTCCCCCACGTTAATAAAGCAAGGTTTTCTTGCTTTATTTTTTTATACCCTCATATTTGTCTGATTGTAAATATGAGGAGAATTTTTAACGAAGATTAAAAAGCGTTTTTTGTAAAAAAGAGTAGCAGCAGACGGTATATTGTGGTATAATATGCAATTATAGTCTGGTTATGTATAGAACTTCAAAAACGGGTACTGAGCTTTAAGATCCTGCGTGATTTCCGGAATGGATCCTAAGCAGTGTTTGACGTAATTTGAAAAGAGGGATAACAGAGAAATGATCTATGCAGAACATCTGAGAAAGGAATTTAAGAAAATAGTCAAGGAACCCGGACTGAAAGGAAGCTTCAAGGCACTGTTCAAGCCGAAAAAGGAAATAGTAGTTGCGGCAGAGGATATAAGCTTTCACGTTCCAAAAGGGGAGATACTTGGATTTATTGGTCCTAACGGCGCAGGAAAATCTACGGTAATAAAGATGCTTACTGGCATTCTTACTCCGACAAGCGGTCAGTGCCGGATAAACGGGAAAATACCGCAGAACGACAGGAAAAATTACGTCAAGGAAATAGGCGCAGTGTTTGGTCAGAGAACACAGCTGTGGTGGGATCTTCCGCTTCAGGAAACATATCTTGTACTAAAGGAGATATATGAGGTGGATGATGCAAAATTCAAAAAACGCATGGATTTTTTGAATGATGTGCTGGAGCTTGATAAATTCATCAAATCTCCCGTAAGAACGCTTTCTCTCGGTCAGAGAATGAGGGCGGATATTGCTGCGTCCATGCTGCACAGTCCGAAGGTTCTGTTTCTGGATGAGCCGACGATAGGACTTGATGTTGTAGTCAAGGACAATATCCGTCAGGCTATTATGAGAATAAACAAGGAAGAAAAAACAACGGTAATACTTACAACACATGATATAAGTGATATTGAACTTCTGTGTGACAGAATTGTAATGATAGACAAGGGGAAAAATGTCTATGACGGTTCGCTTCATGAACTGCGTGAAAATTACGGTCAGACAAGGGAACTTGTTTTTGAAACGGACAATTCAGCAAAGCTTACGGAAGAACAATTCAGAAAAGGACTTAAGCTCGGCGGTGACGATCTTATAATAGAGAATGATAAAAACAACTTTAAAGTAAGATTCAACAGTGCAAAGCTTCCTGTTGGTGAGATGCTGAGCTACACTCTTTCAATTGCTAAAGTCAAGGACATTTCCGTAAGAGATGCTGATATAGAGGAGATAATCCGCAACCTCTACAGACAGGGGGAAACGTCTGATGAATAAGATGATAAAACGCTATTTGCCGTTTGCTAAAGCCGGAATACAGAGTCTGATTATATACAGACTGAATTTTATGGGATTTGTTATAGGCGGACTTATCTACTGCTTTGTAATGTTCTATCTGTGGAAGGCTGTGTTTGAATCGAACGGCGGACAAATGTTCATGGGTTTTTCCATGACTGATATGGTTATATACCTGTTTTTGTCAAATACGACAAGTCAGCTTATATTCAGCAGTGTAAGCAATGATATCGGTGAGGAGATAAGGGACGGAAATATCAGTATGAGACTGATTAAGCCTGTGAATACAGATCTGAGTTATATGTTTACGGAGCTTGGAACGATACTGATGAAGCTTGTGGTGCTTGTCCTTCCGATGATACTTGGTCTGGAAATATACAGATTCTGTGTAACGGGGACAGTTATGTTTAATATCCTGAATTTTTTGCTGTACCTTTCAAGTGCCGTATTTGCGTATATAATATCTTTCAGAGTTAATCTGTGCTTTGGATTTATAGCATTCTATGTAAAAAACCTGTGGGGCATAGGTATCCTTAAAAACAGCATAGTTAATTTTTTGTCCGGTTCGCTTATACCGCTTGCTTTTATGCCTGACGGATTGAGACTGTGTCTGGAATATATGCCGTTTGCTTCAATGAGCTATACACCTGTTATGATATATATGGGTAAATATGCAGGCTATGAGATACTATTCCGTATCGGGCTTCAGGCGCTGTGGGCGGTTTTGCTGTACGGACTTTCAAAGCTCATATGGATGGGCGCAATAAAAAAGCTTTGTGTACAGGGAGGTTGATAATGTGAGACGAAGCTGGAAAATATACAGACTGCTTGCAGCCCAGAACCTCAAGCGTCTTATGGAATACAGAGCGGATTTCCTTACGGGTGCTGTAAGCTTTCTTATAGATCAGGCAATAGGAATTGCTTTCATATTTATAATCTTTACACAGATACCTCAGCTTGCAGGCTTTACATTTCCTCAGATACTGTTCATCTATGGTCTTTCACAGATACCTAAGGGACTGGATCATCTTCTTGCGGACAATCTTTGGTGCGTAGGGTATTTTATTGTACGAAAGGGAGATTTTGACAAATATCTGATAAGACCAATAAATCCGCTTTTTCATGTAATAGCCGAAACCTTTCAGGTTGATGCGATAGGCGAGCTTATTGTAGGCATAGGACTTCTTATCTATGCCTGTCCCAGCGCAGAGCTGCATATCAATGTGTGGACAGTTCTTTTGACCGTAATTGCAGTTCCGTTTGCGGCGCTTATATATACTTCTTTGAAGATTATTACTGCGTCTTTTGCGTTCTGGATGAAGAGCAGCGGATTTATCATACAGATGGTTTATGGAATGAATGAGTTCTCAAAATATCCTACAACTATATACAGCCTTCCTGTTAGGATATTTGTAACATACATAATTCCCTTTGCATTTACCGGCTACTATCTTTCATTGTACATTCTTACAGGAACTGACCCGCTGTGGAGCATAGGCGGTGTTATACTGATATCGACTGTATTATTTGTTATTTCACTTCTGATATGGAACAAGGGTTTATCGGCATACGAAAGTGCCGGCGCATAATCAATCACTAAAATTCAACCAGCGTGACGCTGGACCCTTAATGTGAGGCTTTTTTCTATTTCCAAAGTTATCTGACAACACCGCCAATTATAATTTTACACTAAGGCGCAGAGCCTGCGTTCCCAATTCAGTCTTACACCACTTTCATCAAAACCGTTAACTTCTATGAATCACGAGTGGTGCTATTCCATTATTTACTGCCCCGCTGTTAATTGTCAACTGAAAACTGATAACTTCCGACTGACGACTGTTAATAAAGATCCTTCGCTTACGCTCAGGATGACAGATTTGCTGTACTCAGTATTACAAAATGATTGTGCATTATCACAAACAATTGTAAATTTGCTTATTTATAGTTAATAATAAGTTTTCTTGAAAAAATTCTGAAAAAGGTAGCCGTATGGTGCCGTGTGTGGTATAATTAGCTTACAGTTGTTGTCTTGGTAATTATCTTATACGTTTTTTTGTAAAGATTCCTCGCTTCGCTCGTAATGACAATGGAGAAGAATCTTTTGTCATTCACAATAATTTGAAAAAGAAGGGTTGTCTATTGAGAAAGAAAAAATTATATTATTCAACTACACATTTGATTATGCTGAGCTTTCTGCTTGGAATAATTATAGGCAGTGTTTTGCTGTCATTGCCGGTAAGCTCCGCAAGCGGAAAATCCGTTCCGTATATTGACGCTTTGTTTACAGCTACAACATCTGTATGTGTGACAGGTCTTGTTACTCTGCCTGCCTTTTCGACATGGAGTGTGTTCGGACAGATCGTTATACTGATATTGATACAGATCGGAGGACTTGGCATCATTACCATAATGTCTGCAATAATGATAAGCATGAACCGCAGACTGGGACTGAAAAGCCGGATACTGCTTCAGGACGCGTTCAACCTTAATTCCATATCGGGAGTAGTCGTTTTTCTGAAAAAGGTTGTGACAGGCACATTTTTAGTTGAGGGCGCGGGAGCACTTTTATATATGACTGTTTTTGTTCCTCAGTTTGGGTTAAGAGGGATATGGATATCCGTATTCAATTCTATATCTGCATTCTGCAATGCCGGAATAGACATAATGTCCGAAAACAGTCTTTGTGATTATGCTGTAAATCCGATGATAAACATTACTACAAGCCTTTTGGTTATACTGGGCGGTCTGGGATATATAGTCTGGTGGGATGTGATACGTACAGCAAGAAATTTCCGCAGTCAGAAATTCAGATGCTTTTCACGGCTTACACTGCAAAGCAAGATCGCATTGTCCGCAACAGTTATACTTTTGCTTGCAGGGGCGGTTTTATTTTTCATTTTTGAATATAACAATCCGCTGACAATAAAGAATTTTTCACTTTTTGACAAAATACAGGTAGCATTTTTCCAATCCGTTACAACAAGAACAGCCGGCTTTGCGTCTGTTCCGCAGCAGGATCTGACAAATGCCTCTTCTGTTGTTTCTCTTATGCTGATGTTCATAGGCGGTTCGCCTGTCGGGACAGCCGGAGGGGTAAAGACAGTTACTTTTGTTGTCGTGATATTTGCGGCACTGAGTGCAATAAAAAATGAAGATGAGGTATCACTGTTCAGCAGGAGAATAGCTAAGCAGTCGATAAGCAAGGCTGTGGCTGTATTGACAGTATCATTTATGATAATGTTTATTTCAACGGTACTTCTGTCAGCGGTGACGGATGCCGGCATAATGGATATAGCCTATGAAACTGTTAGCGCAACAGCTACGGTGGGACTTACAAGAAACCTTACCTCAAATTTGAATATCTGGGGAAAAATAATAATTATCGTGACTATGTATCTGGGAAGGATCGGTCCGATATCTTTGCTGATAGCTTTCAATATAAAGAAAGAAAAGAAAAATATCATCACTGACCCTGTTGAGGAAATAAGTATCGGATAAATAATAATGGAAAGGAAAAAATTATGAGCAATAAAAAAACTTATGCTGTCTTTGGACTTGGAAGGTACGGCTATGCCGTCGCAAAGGAGCTTTGTGCAAACGGGGAAGAGGTTTTAGCGGTTGATATAAATGAAGAGAAGATCAACAATGCCGCCGCTGATATCCCATATTGCAAGTGTGCTGACGTTACCGATCCAGAAACTATCAGACAGCTTGGCATCTCAAATATTGATGTTGTAATAATAACCATGGCAACACACCTTGAAGCAAGCGTTATGGCGGCGATGCTGTGCAAGGAGGTCGGAGTAAAGACTGTGATTGCCA
>CACXDE010000183.1 GCA_902766305.1 uncultured Ruminococcus sp.
TATAAATGGACTTTCTGTTCGATATGAAGAACCATCTCGTATTGCCGATGACAGAAATATTCGTATTGTATTCTTCAAGGAGAATCTGTCAACAGGCTGGGACTGTCCACGTGCAGAGACAATGATGTCGTTCCGTCATGCAAATGATGCAACATATATCGCACAGCTTCTCGGACGTATGGTTCGTACTCCGATGCAAAGTCATATCTTAGTAGATGACGTTCTGAATGATGTACACCTTTATTTGCCTTACTTCGATGCTTCAACTGTTAAGAGTGTTGTAACCGAATTACAGAGTGCAGAAGGCGGAGAAATCCCGACCGATGTTTATGGAGAAGCTTTCACTCAGCCACAGTATGTAACTTATACAGTAAAAAAAGCAGCTAAGAAGAAAAAAGAAGAAACACAAATTCCTGGGCAGATTTCCATGATTCCTTTTGATGGATCTTTACAAGATACTCCTGCCTCCGGTTTTCCAGAGACATCAACAAGTACTCAGATTTCAGAGCAACAGTCTCCTGATATCCCTGCTGCTCTGAGTGTAAATGACAATAAAAAGCCAAATGCGGATAATCCTGTTCCACCATCTATGAACGAGCCTACTGAAACAAAAATGCAACCTGTTCAACAGAACACTTTCACCGAAACAGAGACTATATATGAATCAGAAAATGATGTTGAGGATTTGTTTGATCGCGAGGAAATTATGAGATTCATAAATGATTCCGGTCTTCTGACATATAATATTCGCAGCCTTAAGATAAACAACTACCTCGTTTCACTTCTTAAAATGGTACATCTACTTAGTCAGTGTGATTTGTATCCTACAGCAGTTAAAGATGTTGTAACTGATATTGTTGAAAAAATCCGTGCCTATATTGAAGATTTGAAAGCAAATAGAAAGTATGATGATCTTACTACTCAGGTAAAACAGTTTAAGCTCGCTACGCAGATATTCGATGTATTCGGCGAATCTGTGGATAATTACTTCGTACATGACATCTTTACGACTACTGATACTGACATAGATCGTCAATTCCGACTTGCAGATGTTCAGCTCGGTAATGAGGGCATCGGCAATGAGTATGGACGTCTTTATTACGATGAAGCAGATCCTTCAGCGTTTCAGATTGATGTTATTCTTTTTGCTGCGGATTCGGATTGCATTACAAAGTTACACGAGTATGCAAGGAAGAAATTCCATTCGTTGAATGATCAATACCGTATTTACATTGCTAAAATGAAAGACGACCAGCTCAGAAAAAAATTTGATTCAATTGTTTCCGATGGTGATACTGTCAGCAAACATAGCTTCCGCCTGCCTGAGACAGTGCAATTCCCAAATGAAGTTGGTGGAACAGAGTATAAAACACATTTATTTGTTGATCCCAATATTGGGACCGCAAAGATGAAGATGAATTCATGGGAAACTGGTGTTATAGCAGAAGAAGAAAAACGAGCAGATTTCGTTTGCTGGATTCGTAATCCGGCAAGAGCGTCCTGGGCTTTGTGCCTTCCTTATGAAATCGATAATGAGAAGAAGCCTACATATCCGGACTTCATTGTTATCCGAAAAGATCCAATCCTTGGTTATATTATTGACATTCTAGAACCGCATCGTTCAAACGAAAAGGATAATATCGGTAAAGCAAAAGGCTTTGCCGCTTATGCAAAAGAGAATCCGGGCATAGGTAGAATTCAGTTAATTCGTCTTGAGAAGGACATCACAGGAAATCCACGTTTTAAGCGACTTGATATGACCATGAGTGAAGTTTGTGAAGCAGTGTTAAGTGCTATCAATAACGATGAGCTTGACCATCTTTTTGATGAACACGGGTTTTTTGATTGAAATGTTATAGGGAATGTAGAATATGGTATACAATCATTATATTAAGTGCCAAGTATGTGGTAGCATTACAAGAATCCGGTTGCAGGTAGGGCATCTGAAAGAACATCCTATCGTTGTAACTTGTGGTAAATGTAAAACTTCATTACTTGGAAAAGCATATTATAATCAAAATAATCGTGGATTTAAATTGGATTTTGAGAATGCAGACAGCATAGATAATCATATTATGAATACAGGTGATTATTTTGCTGAATGTTCAGGAGAGTTTCCTGTTAGTAAACAGGGAGAGGACAACGACTCTAACCTCATTACAATATCCCCATTTATTAGTCAAATGATGAAAATGGGCGATAACATCGAAAATATTGAGACGTATTGGCGGGCTATTGCAAAACTAAACAACACCTCAGAAAAATGGACGTATTATAAGAGGATTCTTAGCCTTTTTGAAAATAATAGTCCATATCTTGAACAGGAACTCAAAAAAGAATTTGATGGACCGAAGTTTCCGAGCAAAACAGAGCCGGAGAAATTACATACTGTTCATATGATAGAGATAATTGGCTTTTGCAGTTCCTTAAAACCAGAGATATTGAGTGACCTTAGCTTTTCAGATGATATTCTACGATTAAATCCTGTACAAATGAAAGCGTTGAACGATTTTCTAAATTCTCATGATGGCTATCATCTACAACAAATCCAATCACAGATTTATAAGACGCTTGATGAGTTCGTGGATACTTACCCTGCGCTAATCCCAGCTATCAGCCTGCAACATAGTGGTGAGGACTCCTTTGATTTTGAGAGTAAAGGAACCA
>CACXDE010000184.1 GCA_902766305.1 uncultured Ruminococcus sp.
ACACCTGTTACTATCTGTCCGGGCTTGAAATTGTCATAGTCCTCATATGTTGAAAATGTCGTAATAGTATTATTTGCTTCTATCATCCGGCATCCGCTTATTATCTGGGCAGCACACACCATCATAAAAAAAATAGCAATAATAAACCTTGCAATAGTACGCTTTGTGCCTGTAAATTTGCTTTTGAACATAATGAATTCCCCCTGACGGTGTTATTCTTTCTCATTCATTTTAGCCGCTCTGTCTGCTGTTGTAAGCTGATCTATTATTTCGTCAATATCTCCGTTAAGTATATCGTCTATCCGGTAAAGAGTAAGACCTATTCTGTGATCTGTCACCCTGCCCTGAGGATAATTGTAGGTTCGTATACGTTCACTTCTGTCGCCTGTACCTACCTGTGAGCGTCTTTGCTCTGCCACCATGCCATGCTGTTTCTCACGCTCTGCTTCAAGAAGACGTGATCTGAGAACCTTCATCGCCTTATCCTTATTTTTATACTGGCTTCTCTCATCCTGGCATTCAACTACCAGTCCTGTAGGTATATGCGTTATTCTTATCGCGGATTCTGTTTTATTTATGTGCTGTCCGCCTGCGCCGCTGGAGCGGAAGGTATCAATTTTCAGATCAGAAGGATCTATATCTACCTCTACATCCTCAGCCTCAGGAAGAACAGCTACTGTTACAGTAGATGTATGTATTCTTCCCTGAGTTTCTGTATCCGGTACACGCTGTACGCGATGAACACCGCTTTCAAATTTCATCTTTGAATATGCGCCGCTTCCGCTTATCATAAAGCTTACTTCTTTGAAGCCTCCAAGCTCCGTTTCATTTGCGCCGGCTATTTCACTGTTCCAACCGTGTTTTGCCGCATACATCGAATACATTCTGTAAAGTACTGCCGCAAAAAGAGCCGCTTCCTCACCGCCGGCGCCGGCTCTTATCTCAACTATAACATTTCTCTCGTCATTAGGATCCTTAGGTACAAGCAGTATTTTCAGTTCTTCAGTAAGAGTCTGGAGTCTTATTTCAAGCTGTGATATTTCTTCTTCTATCATTGCAGAAAGATCAGCGTCCGATTCAGCACTGCTCATTTCCTTTGCTTCTTCAAGCTCTGTGCGGCATTTTTTATATTCACGGTATTTCAGCGCTATCTCTTCGACTTCACGCAGTTCCTTCATTGTCTGAGTATATTTTTCCGCTGATCCGGCCACAGAGGGATCACAAAGTCTTGCTGAAAGCTCATCATATTTTTTCTCAAAAATGCTCAGTTTATCAAACATCATTATCTCCTGTTTCTCTTATTATACGGCGGATATTTTTCTCTGCTTTGTTTCTTGGTATCATAATATCGTGTCCGCACCCGCAGCAGCGTATACGAAAATCCATACCAACTCTCAGTACATCAAAAAGCTTATTATCCTTTTTTCCGCAGGGATGAGGTTTCTTCATCTCCAGACGGTCCCCGAGCCTTACATCCATATTCATCCCTCTTTTCTGATTTGCCTTATATTATAACATATCTTATTCAATTTATCAACCAACAACAGCAGTCCATTTAAATGTAAAATTATAGTTGGCAGCGTTGTCAAAAATTTTACTAAAAGAAAAAACTCACATTAAGGGTCCGGCGGCTCGCCGGTCCATAAAAATCAATTTTTCCTTGATTTTACTTGGGGAAATCCTTTGTTTTAAAAAAAAGGTTATCCTCCGGACTCAACTTAACATACTTCTTAACTATAAATAACCAAATTTATAATTGTTCTTAATTATATACAAAACAAACTAAGGCTGTCATCCTGAGCGCAGCGAAAGATCTTTTTCATAAAACCAGCCTTACCGGAAAGATTCATAGTTCTTTATACTTTACAGCGTCATCGATCTGAAAGTACACTGCAATAATATACAATTTATAAAAAAATAATTAATTATACAAATTGTATAAATATTTTTAAAAATCAGCTTGTAATGATGATAAATTTGTGTTATACTATGGAACAGTTGGTGTTGATGACGTCGAGGGTCCACCCGTTCCCATGCCGAACACGGAAGTTAAGCTCGATAGTGCCGAAAATACTTGGAT
>CACXDE010000185.1 GCA_902766305.1 uncultured Ruminococcus sp.
CTTATAGTAAACTTTTTTCCGCCGAGGCTCTTTATCTCATTATCATAAAATTCCGACTCATCTCTCATAACCATAAAATCAAACTGTACCTTTTCTCTGTCGATATTACGGTACATATTCATAATAAATGACTCTATTCCGGCTGCCGCCAGAACAAGCGTAACATTAAGTACTCTTTTTGGTTCAGACATAAGTGAAACTCCTCAATACAGGAATCTGTTTACGATTCCATTAATTACAGAATAAAAATAAATCAACCGATAATGCTTCCTTATTGCTAATATAATACTGACTCTATGCTTCAAAGACAGCCGCTTCAATTCAATTTTTTCAAGTACAGAATCAAAAACGGTATTCTCTCTTATTTCTTTTACCTGTTCACATTTTTCCTTTACCTGGCGGTCATTAAGCTTATTAAAAATAACATTATAGCAGATCACATTAAAAACAGCACACGCAAACTCAAGATATTCCTGTTCAAACTTTTTATTCTCAGACTGCCGCCGGATCTTCTCAACAGCTGTCACATATTTTTTTACATAATCAGCATTATACTTTCGTATGGTAGAGCTTTCAGAATACGTGTAACAGTAAAGCGGCTTATTGATATAAACAAATCTTACGGCATTTCCAAAAACTCTCAGATTAAACTCTGCATCCTCACATAAGGACAGCGCCGTGTCAAACCGTTCATTCGACAGTATTTCTCTTTTATAGCATTTTCCCCATACGCATCCGGAAAATCTTGAAATAAATGGATCAAAATCATTATGCTCCTCATCAGACCTCAGCACCTCTTCGCCTTTCAGTTCAAAGCGTGATGTCTTTTTGGGATAGACACGATAAAAGCCGCCAAGAACAATATCAGGTCTGTTCTCAGCTTCAATAATTTCATAATAACTGGTCAGCGTATTTTCCGGAAAGGCATCATCTGCATCAAGAAATAATACATATTCCCCCGCCGCATTATCCAGACCAACATTTCTGGCATTTGAAACACCGTTGTTTTCAATTCTTATTATGCGGTAATTGATACCGGATAACAAATCCTCAAGATGATCCGTTGAACCATCTGTAGAACCATCGTCAATTATAATCAACTCATAATCACCGTATTTTTGATCAGCAACACTTTGAACACAATTCCTAATAAAGTCATGTGCATTATATACAGGTATTATGATAGAAAACATCATTTATGCAGATCCTCCGTATTGGCTGTAAATACATCCTCATACCTGGAACAAATAAATTCCCAACTATATGCCTCTTTAACTCTTTGCTTAGCTTTTCTGCCGTAATCGGCGATCTTTGCAGCATCAAAAGCATCTGCCTTTTCAATGATTTTAGCAAGATGACCGCTTTGCTTTGTCCAGTACAATGCTGAATTTTCTGCAACCTCTCTGTTAAAGCCAACATCAAGCAGCAGATTGACATCTGTACATCCAAGCGCTTCAAGCAGTGAAGGGTTAGTACCGCCTACCTCATGACCATGAAAATAGCCATACGCATTTTCACGTATTTTCATAAGAAGCTCCTGATCGTAAACCGTCCCCACAAACTTGATCCTCGGATCAGATTTGAATCCCAGCTTTCTTTCAAGCTCATCAAGGAACTTATCGTTTACATTGGTTATTATAGCAAAATCACGTTTGCTGCTGCTTTTCATAAATTCCTTTATCATAGTTTCATAGTTGTTTTCAGGAACAAACCTTCCTACAACAAGGTAATAATTTTTTGCGGATAATCCCTTTTTTCTGTACCAATCAAGCAGCTTAGGACTGTCATCCGAAAGAGTACTCTTTCTTGTTTCCGCACCATATGCAATATATGTAGTTCTCGGATCAGCACCCTTTATTCCTTTGCCGTCATAGCTTTTATGAATATATTTTTCTATATTAACAGAATCGCATACAACAAGGTCGCTGTATTTTACCATCAATGATTCCGATATTTTCCAATACTTACGAATGGGTGCAGACCATTTTGCGCGCATCCATTCGTGTCCGTCAGGATTCAGAAAAAGCCTGCCTCCAAGCTTATGCAGCTTTCTACAATATTTATCTATCCACGGACCTATACGGCAAGCCATTATATAGACAACCGGTTTTTCAATATTATGCTCTTTTATATATTTGCAGCAATATTCCAAAGCCTTTATATCATATACTATTGCCTGGGCGGCCCCTATTTCAGGAAGCGGTATCTTGAAGCAATGGGCATTATGATATTCAAACTCTGTATCAGAAATACGGCGGACACCTTCAAATTTGCTCTCATCCATAGTTCCATCGCCGTTTGCTTTGCAGGCAACATGATATTTGATCTTAGAGTTATTCTGATGGTACTCCGTCAATTTATTAACGAAAGTTTCATAACCGCCGTATGCGCCAAGGCTTTTAGCACCCACAAGAAAAACGTGCTGTAATGTTTCGTTCATCTCAAAACCAACCAATCAATCTATAATTAAACTTGCTTTAAGTCCCATCCATTTCTGGTCTTTCTCACTGAGGTTCAGCGGCGTTCCATCCTCAAGCATATAGCCATCCGCATCCGCTGTTCCCTTATATTCGCCCTTCACACCAAGCGATGCCCAATCTATTCCGATATCCGGATCGTTCCATGCAAGACCGCCTTCATCATTCGGATGATAGAAATCGTCGCATTTATAACAAAACTCAGAAACATCACTAAGCACAAGAAAACCGTGTGCAAATCCACGGGGTATAAGAAACTGCTTCTTGTTTTCTTCTGTAAGATTCACGCCATACCATTTGCCGTAGGTTTTGCTCCCTCTTCTAAGGTCAACCGCCACATCAAAAACTGAACCTCTTATCACTCTTACAAGCTTAGTCTGAGGAAACTGTTTCTGAAAATGAAGCCCGCGGAGAACACCCTTTGTCGACATCGACTGATTATCCTGAACAAAGACAATATCAATTCCGGCTTCCCTCATATCATTTTCGTTGTAAGTCTCCATGAAATATCCTCGGCTGTCACCGTGAACCGCCGGAGTGATAACACAAAGCCCCTCTATGCCGCCTACATTCTTTTCAACTGTGATCTGTCCCATCAGTATTCTATCTCCTTAAGATATCTTGCAAGCGCATCCTGCCATGCCGGAAGCAATGCAAAACCGTTTTCTTTAAGCTTACCTTTGTCAAGCCTGCTGTTGTGAGGTCTTTTTGCCTTTGACAAACCGTATTCCTCAGTTGTTACCGGTACAACATTTGTTTCATATCCTGCCTGCCTGTATATTTCCTTCGTAAAGTCGTACCAGCTTATATACCCGCCCTCGTTAGTTGCATGATAATAGCCGTACCTCTCACTTTCACACATATCGGCAAGCAGCTTTGCAAGATCATATGTATAAGTAGGCGTGCCTATCTGATCGCTGACAACACGAACTGTATCAAATTTTTTCCCAACTCTCAGCATGGTCTTTATAAAGTTATTTCCGTTTTTGCCGAACACCCATGCTATTCTTACTATAAAATATTTTTCAAGCAGTTCACTGACCGCCAGCTCGCCTCTGAGCTTACTGTCGCCGTAAACACAAAGCGGCGCATAGCTTTTGCAGTCAGGCTGCCACGGCTCAGTTCCTTCACCGTCAAAAACATAGTCCGTGCTTATATATATCATCTTGCAGTCAAGCTTCTTACAAACCTCTGCAATGTTTCTTGTACCATCTGAATTTATAGAATAAACCTTAGCCCTATTTTCCTCATCCTCAGCAGCATCAACAGCCGTCCATGCTGCACAATGCACAACAGCGTCTGGCTTAACTCTCGTCAATACTTCCTTTACTGCTTCGCTGTCCGTTATATCAAGCTGTTCGTAGGGTGCGGAAATCACGGCACTGCCGTCCTCAGTACCGGTATATTTTTCTGTAATATCACTGCCTACAGCCTCATGACCACAAGCTATCAATTCATTGACAACATCATAACCAAGCTGTCCGCAAACACCTGTTACAAATACTTTCACAAAATCCACACTCCACTCTCAACTCTCCACACTGTTTCAGCGGTCAGCGTACATCTTCTCATAATAATTCTGGTACTCGCCGGAAATAATCTCTTCCCACCATTCCTTATTGTCAAGATACCATTTGATCGTTTTCTTTATTCCGTCAGCAAATTTTGTTTCCGGAAGCCATCCAAGCTCGCTGTGTATCTTTGTCGGATCAATAGCATAACGCATATCATGACCCTTGCGGTCGGTAACGTATGTGATAAGGCTCTCCGGCTTGCCAAGCTCCCTGCATATCAGCTTTACTATATCTATATTTTTCATTTCATTGTGACCGCCGACATTATATACCTCGCCGACTCTGCCCTTGTGGATGATAAGATCAATCGCACGGCAGTGATCTTCAACATAAAGCCAGTCACGAACGTTAAGTCCTTCACCATATACCGGAAGAGGCTTGTCTGCAAGAGCATTTGCGATCATAAGAGGAATCAGCTTTTCCGGGAAGTGATACGGACCGTAGTTATTAGAGCAGCGAGAAATCGTCACAGGAAGACCGTAGGTGCGGTGATACGCCTGAACCAAAAGATCGGCGCCTGCCTTCGAAGAAGAATAAGGGCTGCTTGTGTGAATAGGCGTTGCCTCAGTAAAG
>CACXDE010000186.1 GCA_902766305.1 uncultured Ruminococcus sp.
CATAATCCTCTAAGGTGTGTCTGCTGCCGTCCTTGTATTCAACACAGTCAAGCCCTGCCCGCAGGAAATCCCTCGCCGCCATGTCAACAGCTTTTTTGTACGTTCCTGCGCCTGTATTTGCATAGACCTGAGCATTAAAAATAACCTGCCTGTACTGGTCGTCTGCACGTCTGAGGACAGCGTATTCAGCCCGGCTCATGTCATTATCGACAGCATTTATCAATGCGTCAAGCTTGCGGTCATTCACTCCGAAGAAGCTTCCCTCAAGCTCCATATCGCCGCTGTACGGCATTTTTGAAGGCTTAAAACCCATCTGTATTGCCTGTAAAATCTTCCTCTCCTGAGCCGTCCTGCCGTCATTATAGGTACGTTTAAGCATTTCATCAATTTGCAGATTCAGTTTATTGAATCTCTGCGGAAACTTTTTCATATTGCGCCGCCGGTAATCCTCAAGCGCCCGAAGCTGCAAAGCCTGCCACTGCTCCCATTCAAAGCCCAGTCTGCTTTCCTCTGCCTGATGCAGTTTCAGATTTCGCATCATACTGCTGATAAGCTCATCCTCAATTGCTTCAAAAGCTTCGGACAGATCATATGCCATAGATCATCACTCCGTAAATACAGGCTCATTCAGCATTTCTGTTCCCGTCTGAGCCTTTATTCTCTGCACCTCGGCAGCTTTCCAGTCATCATCCTTGGTATCGCCGTACAGTTCATCGACAGCGGCTTCTATACTCATGATACCCTGAGTGCGTCCTTTTCCGACGGTCTCAACCTGACTTTCAAATGACGGATTCGCATATTCACCGAATGGTACGTCAACATCAATGTCCGGCAGTGATTCATCATTTGCTACTGCAATAACATAAAAAACTTTTCTTATCAGCTCAGGTATAGCCAACTGCAAAACACCGACTATTTTATTCCGGGTATAGAGCGTTGTTTTTTCCTTTTCCCTCTGAGCTTCAGCATTGTCAAGTTTTTTGACGTCAATTCCAAGCGTAGAAGGTGAGATAATTCCTTGCAGACACAGGTCAAGCGCCGTTATATATGCGGCAAGATAACTTTCATGCGGTATATCCGGCTGAATAAGCTCCGGACGGGGCGGAGTTGTTGTCTCCTGAACGGGTCCGCTGCTTTCGATAAAAATATTATCAAAGGGATTCGGTTTCAGATCCTCTCCGGTGTAGGGGTTTTTCGGACTGTAGGCAGGCGGAAGAAATTTCATTGGTCTGCTCTGCCGTACAGCGTAAAGCCACTGTGACCATATTTCGTCAAGGCTGTCAAAGTTGTCGCATTTACCGTCAAATATACTGCGTCCTCTGCCTTCATAGATACTGCCGCCGCAAAAATACAGCGGTACTGCCATGAGAACTCTTTTATCAAATGTTACATCGACAAGTTCTGATGTCTGAGGCAGGCAGGAAAGATCGACCTTACTATTTCCCTTCATCAGCTCATAGCGCACATAGCCGTATCCGTAATGTTCATATAAAACATATGATGAAGCGTTTTCTCTGTAGAACGTCTTGAAAACTATCTCGGTGATACGTCCTCTTTTGTACACAAAATCAACTTTGTCACCGGGATAGAACTCAATGATAGGATCGGACGAAATTTCCCCGTCAAGGCTTATTTTGAATGCGCCGTCACCTATAACAAGAGTTTCCGTCACCGCCTTGCCTATCAGGGTTTTAAATTCGTTTTCCTTTACAATGCTGTCCCATCTTTCGGTCAGCTCATCAGGGAGTTTGATATCGTTCATATCCGCCATAACAACAGCGGTCAGGATATCAACGATAAGCTTCGGCACACCTGTATGTACCTTGCGTATTTCCATTCCTCTTGTCGGCACTGCCGCCCAGAACATACTTCTGTCTCCGCCGATCTGTTTATACAGTTGCGACAATTCCCATCCGTCACCTCTGTACCATATTCTGTTTTTTGCAGCATTGGTTTCAAAATCCATCTGCTCCATGATCGTCACGCCGGTATTCAGTGCCGGTTCTATCTGTAAAAAACTTTTAATTGCATTCCTCATTTTATCTATCAATCCCATTAGATCACTCCGATTTTATTAACGTAAGGCAAATAAGCATACTGCACACTGTTTATCATGTGATCGTGGCCATCCTCAGGCTCGTTATCCTTATCCTCTTTCCAGCTGTACAGTTCAAGTTCCGAGATATAATTCACGCAATAGTCAAGTACTATCATCTTATCCTGCGCCAGCCATCCGAGCTGCAAATTGATACGGTCAATTATTTTTGTTTTTTTCCATGCATTCTGAAAAACATAAATACAGCCGGAGTTTTTTTTGTATTTATACAGCTCCGTAATCGTTGCCTGATCCGCATTATCTATGTATACATTTCTGGCAAGTCCCCATTTGTCATGACAGCGGTCAAGGAATCCGGCAAGTCTTACAGCTGTATCTGACGGTGCAAGGGGGAGCTTCAATTCTGCATTGTTATATACCTGTTCTTCAAGCAAAAACAGCCTGCCTCTGTTCGTAATACCGATAAACGACATAGCGATAGTATCCGGTGACTGCTGAGAATACGCAGTGTCAAGTCCGGCAGAGAACTGTATAAAATGCTCTCCGTTCTGCCCGTAAGACGATTGAAGCATCAGATGACGTCTGAGATCAGCCTCTCGCATAACATGATGCTGTCGGTCAAAGTTACTGAAAACAAGTCCTGTTGCCCGACCTCTCAGTCCCTCAATTTTATTCTTATACAGTTTCGTGCCCTTCGGTGCTGCTGCCTTTTTACGCTCAATGTCCTCAGCGGTCAGACTGAGATTATCACGAAACGAAAAGAACCAGTACCGCCAACCGGGTACAGGTTCTTCTTTAAGTTCCGACAGTATTTCCGCCGGAATGTCATTTTCATATTTTTTGAACGGACGGGAACGGTTAACGAACTCTTTGTAGACCGGCAGCGCAGGATCATCGGGATTAAGCGTACAAAGCATATAATCATTACGGGTTGAGATCTCACGGACGAATTCAATATTTGCCGTATTGACCTCGTCTATATACACGCTGCCGAACTGAGCACCAAGTACATTCTGCCACTTGTCTTTATTGTCATAGCCTAAAACGTAGATGATCTTTCCCTCAAATTTGATGTGCGGCAGCTTGTAATCCTTATCTCCGTTGCCGAAATAGACGGCGGTTGAGTGTATGTCAAGTATTCCGTTGTCCTGCTGTATGATCGTTTCCTCAGCCTTGCCCGTTGTCTTGGCAGCAAGCACATGCAGCTTCTTTTTTGAAGCAGATACCATACGCATGAACTTAATGCCTGCACCGACAGTCGTTTTACCGCTTGCAGTTGTACCCTCAAGAAATTCTGCTCTGACATTGGTAGTATTGATGAAGTCGATATATTTTTGACTTAACGGAAAACTATTCATTAAGCCCCTCGCTGCCTAATTGTGAGAGTACATCAGCCAACTTCGGAGAAGTTCTTACAGTCGTATCGACTTTAACGGTATATTCGCCAGTCATCTTGTTAAGTGTATCAACGGCACGGATGCGGTCGGCTGCTTCGTTATTATTATCCCTTGCTATATCCGAAAGCATGACCTGACGATCACGGGCAGTAAGTATGCGTTCATTCTTTGCCTTTTCTGTCAGCTCCTTTATGTATGCGGCAACTCCAACATTCTCCAACAATTCATATGCTCTTGCATTAGCGTAGTTCTCGCTGTATCCTGCCGAAACTGCACTCTGAACGATATTACCGTTCTGAGCATAATATTCGGCAAATTTCTTTTGTCTCGGATTCAATTTTTCTTTCACGGTAACACCTCATTTCTTCAACATCAAACTCCGGCAGCACAAAAGCCGTCCCGGAGGCGGGGACGGCTTCTGCGCTAAAAAAAGGAGTCTAAAAATATGAATGTATTTTATTTCATGCTACTATTTTAACACATATAAAAGGGACAAACGGGACAAGTTGTGTTGAAAACTTGTTGAAAAGTTGGTTGAAAACTTACCATCTATATCTATAACACATCTTTTTTACAGAATCAGCAGAGTTATGCCCGCTTATATGTAAAGATATCCATACCCAGGTTTTGTTTCTGAGAATTCTCAGTCTGAATAGTTCCCGGATGAAATCATCAGGTATGCTGTCGATCATAGCGGTCAGACGGTGCTCCATGCTTTCAAGCCTGATCTGTTCCATTGTCAGGGCTTCAACA
>CACXDE010000187.1 GCA_902766305.1 uncultured Ruminococcus sp.
ACGACTTCATCGGAGATCGGAGTAGTAATATCTATTGCCATAGCAGCCTCCGTTTATTCATTAACTGCAAAAAGCTTGACATAAGCGCCTTCATTTTCAATAACGCCAAAAGCTCTTGCACGGTTGATTATTCTATGTGCCCAGTTTGTATGTGGTCTTACTTCGTTCATTTTATTGGCACCTGATCCTTTTACCACACCGCCTTCGGTATGGCAGATGATCATAGAAGCGTCGTCATATTCTTCCTTGGTCACAGCCATGAGGGCATTCACAAACTTTACATGAGTAGGATGTATCACAGTACGACCTACAAAACCGTTTGCCTTATCGAGTATTACTTCACGAAGAAGTCCGTCTATTTCGTTATTTACGATAGGAAGTCTCTTCATAAGGTAGTCATCAAGTCCGTGCTTTGGAAGATCCTCAAACATCAGCTCTTTCGGTGCACGAAAATACTCCCATACTGGACCTGAGATGACATAATCATTATTTCTTCCGCAGACATTGACAATATCACTAAGACATTCTCTTACCGTCATTATGTCATAGATAGAATAATCCACACCTCTGCGGACGCCGAATACAGATGAAAAATCCGTTCCGCCTACACGAACCTGCAATACAAGATCGTGATATTTATCAAGTATCTTTTTTATTCCGATAAGCTCCTGCATACGTGTCTCTTTATATGCGACCTCAGGATCCTCGATAATAGGCATACCATAAAGAATTTCTCCGAACTTTTCATTCAGACTTTGCAGATATGCGTAATACTCATATCCGTTTTCTGCATTGAATTTCGGAAAATTTATTCCGCAAAGCGATTTGACCTGATGCTTCGTAAGCCCCTCCGAAAAATGTTTGAACTGTGCAAGATTCCTTATCCTTACAAATATCAACGGTACTCTTTTCGGATCAAGTGTACCGTTTTCTACCGCGGACGATACGGAATCAAGCAAATTGTGAACATTTTCTTCTGCCGCCAGCACTCTGTCCTCCGGACAGGCATCCTCAAAGCACATGACTATTGTTGTCAGACCGGGCATTGCTCCGGACATGATCTTCGGAGCAAAATCCTTTGTTCCGGGCATATACATTGTTGCTCCAAGACAATACTGCAATAATTCTCGTTCCGTATATTTATCAAAATTCTCCGGCTCAATAACAAATTTGAAGTCAGGATTATACAAATGATGCCTCATAGCTTTCCTAAATTCCTTTCTTTAAGCTGCGGAAACATTTTTGAAAAAAGCTGTTCTCGCAAATTATTATCAGATCAGACTGCCCTTCGGAGACCATACTGCCTCAGGATAATATTCGTCGATCATTCTCTTTACAAGCGAACACTGCTTTGCACGTTTTCTTGCATCATCCTCTGTGCTGTCCCAGCTATGAGTAGCAGCAACAGAACCGCCTGTTTTAAGATATATAGGAGCTGCGATCCTTATCATTTCAGGGACCTCATAATGACGGATGAAGCCGCCTGTAGATTTCGGATTCTCTGTATGTATGTCGATAGGACAATCTACTGCCTGACGCATTGCAGCAAGCATCTGGAGCTGTATGTCACGAACAGGATTGATCGAATCTGCACCGATAGTTTCAAGCAGCTTTGCAGAGCATGGATTGCCGTGTCCGGCATGGGCTGATACCTTGAAATGACAGTCAGCGGGTATCTCTCCTGCCTTACGCATTTCATTCAGTGCCCAGAGACATCCTTCATCGTATACAAGGAAACCACGGCAGCCAAGTCTTGCGGCACGTTTTACATCCTCGATTGCACGAACGACCTGTTCCTGACCGCGCAGACGATATCCCATTCTGACGCCTTCCTCTGTATGAACGGAAGCGGATGTATCAGTTGTAGCCCTGGGACCTATTGCAAGAATAAGGTCTGTCTTCCACTCATGTGCAAGCTCGACCATCTTTGATATCTCATCGTCTGTCAGACGCATTATTCCCTGTGTCTGTGTAACACGGTGAAGATAAAGTCCATAGCTGTCCATTGCTTCAAGAAGAGCCTTCATTACCTTCGGTCCCTGGATACCGGGAACCTCAAAACGATACTGACCTCCATCGGCAAATCTTTTTTCGGATGTCGGAAGATCATAAGCATCTCCTCCCGGAAGTCCGATCGATTTTAAAAACTCTCTTGTTTTATCCATGCTGTTCATATATATCCTCTCCTTTTGTTTATTTCTGAAGATCATCCATAAGACTGTCAATGGCTTCAAGATGATCAAAAATAATAGGCGGAAGCTTACGGGTAAGCCCCTTATGTATGCGGCAGTCGATAAAGCCTGCCTTTTTACAGTCTTTAAGCTTATTTATCGCATCAACAAGCTCATCCTCTGTTGTGACCGGATGGTCAACAGTTGCGTAACCGCATGCCTTAGCTATTGATGTGAAATCAAGATCATATCCGGCTGACGGCTGACCGCCTACGGATTCATGCGCTCCGTTATTGAGCACAATATGCATATAATTCGGAACATCAAGCTTGCTTACCATCGTCAGGGCACCAAGATGCATTATTGCAGCCGAATCACCGTCAAGAACTACAACATTGCGGTCAGGCTTTTCTATTGCGATACCAAGTGCCACGGAGCTTGCATGACCCATTGAACCTACATTAAGGTAATCATGGCTCTTTGTTTCATTCCTTTTTTCTCTGAGAAAAAAGAGTTCCCTTGTTGCACGTCCGGTCGTAGCAGAGTAAATGGTATTATCCGGCATATTATCAAGTATTATTTCTATTGCCTCTTCTCTGCTCATAGGATACAGATCATCTTTATTATTCGGCTTATCAGGATCCGCCATAACACCCTTTGGTGCGATCAAACCATATGATCGGCGTGTTTCTTTACAATACTCAACAGCCTTCTGGATAACATTTCTGAAATCGTCATTATCATCTGTTAGTATCGAATAGGGTATATGCATTATATCCAGAAGTCCGGGAGTGATCTCACCCTGAAGCTTATGCTGAGGATGGTTCGGTTCGGTATTACCCTGACCTCTCCAGCCAATAAGGATAAGCATCGGTACAGCATAAACATCCTTATCAGCGAGACTTGCAAGAGGATTGATTGCATTGCCGAGTCCACTGTTCTGCATATATACGAGTGGTATTTCCTTTGTTGCAAAATAATGACCTGCTGCAATACCGACAGCATTTCCTTCGTTTGCTGCTATTATGGTTCTGTCGGGATAATTTCTGAGAGCATAATTGCAGAATCCATTAAGATAGGAATCTGGAACACCGGCAAAAAAATCTATCCCGTATTTATGGAGTTCATCAAATACTATTTTCTGATCAAGCATATTTGCTTTGCTCCTTTTTTATTTCTTTTTATAGAGTGTAAAATACTCCGGGCTGTCTGCCTTACACATTGCCCAGGCTGTATCAAAATGCTTTACAATATCATCCGGCAGCGGACCTGCTTTTACAGCTGCCATATTCTGCACAAGATGATCAGGCTTTGATGCGCCGATTATAATTGCATCTCCACGCTCAGCATTCAGCATAGAGTGATATGCAAGCCAGCGGTATGTCGCTTCTATCAGGGTAATGCCATTATCCTCACACACCTTTTTCAGAAAAGCAACTGCATCAAAATAACTCTTTTTCCAGTAACGGTTCTGATAATTCGGACGATGAGTAAACCGTCCGTCAGTCGGCGCTGCTTCATATGCTGTATAACGACCTGTAAGCAGACCTCCTGCCATCGGGTTATAGGCATAGAATCTCATCCCGAAATAATCAAGAGCAGCATTGAGTTCAGTCTCTGCTTTTCTCGTCAAAGGATTATAGATACCTTCATACACAGTCGGCTTGACCCAGCTGTTTTTATCACAGATATGCCATACATCCGCCACCATCCATGCCGGAAAATTTGACAGTCCCAGTTCTTTGAATTTTCCCTGTGAATGAAGATCGGCACAGGCTTCGAGCACTGAAATGACCGGTGTATCCGGGTCGGGAAAATGCAGATAAAAGGTGTCAACGCAGTCAACACCCAATCTTTCAAGGCTTTCATTAAGCTGCTTATATGCAGCCTCTCCATCAAGCTTATTTGATATTCTCGGATTTACTTTTGTAGAGATCTTATAATCATTTTTATCCTTCAAGGCTTCTCCAAGCAGCTTTTCACACTGACCTTCGTTATACACATAGGCTGTATCCAGCTCATGATATCCTTCGGATAAAAATGCATCTATAAATTTTCCGACCTCCGGCGCAAAAACGGATTCTCCGAAAGTCATTGTCCCAAGTACCAATTCTATGTTTTTCATGGATTACCTCTTATATATTTCATTGGATTAATAAATTTTGTCTCAATATCCGATTCAGTTATCACATTAACTATCTGAATAAGAACATCATCATTTGCCTGACCTTTTGCACATGTTTTCAGTTTATTAATTACATCTTTTCTTTCCAGAGGATTTTCAGGATCTCCTTTAGGAACAAATACGGTTTCACTTATTATTTTTCCGTCATTATTGATTAATTCAACTTTTGCTCCTCGTATGCCTTTTTCTCTGTTTTCCATGTTCTCATCGGGAATAAGAGATATTTTTTCTATAACTGAGATAATCTCCTCAGATATATTGGAAACATTCATATCCGCTATGCCATATGAACCGTTTATCAACGAGCAAGCCAATGTATAATAGATTGAAAATTTCGTTTCATCCTGATTTTTAGGATATTTTATACCTGCAAGCTTAATAGCATTGGGATAAATATATACTTTTATTTCTTTTATAGTTTTTATATCTGTCTTGTTGTGAAGAATACAGCCAGCATCTATTCCGCAATGTGTATGTCTGCATGAAGGATACAGCTTAAAATAACAATCATGAAGAAGCAAATGATCAGAGCCATCTAAATAACTATCTTTGATCTCGTCTGTTACGGCATGAAACCATCCATTTGGACCTTCTAATGCTTCTGTTGGACCTTTGACCCCTTCTTTGGCTAGCATTGCAGCAAATACACCGTTTTCAGCAGCTTTTCCAGGATTCAATGGTTTGATTGCTGGTCTGGAATCGCCATATGAAAGAAGTCCTCCGGAAAGAGTAGTAGCAAGAGCAATAGCATCTTCTATTCCTTGTGCATCAAGACCATAGAGCTTTGCACAAGCTGCTGCACACGCCAATGTCCCTGTCATACCTGTCGAATGAAACCCATGTCTGACCATACCCGGCATAGCGGCAGACGAAATACGAATATACGCTTCATATCCTATAGCAAGTGCAATCAAAACTTCACTATATGTACTGCCAAGCTTGTCTGCTAATGCAAACACTGCAGGTATTAAATGCACTCCGGCATGACCGGCCGCTATTTTATTACCATCATCAAGTTCTGCACCATGACCATAAACAGCATTCATAAATGCTGCTTTTCCGACAGGGGATTTTTCTTTCTGCATAAACACAAAACTTTCTTCTTTTCCTGCCTGACCTAATACTATTTTTTCTATAGGAATATTAAAAGCACTATTTATTTTGTATCCCGCATATGTTGCGGCAAAATAATCAATGATTAGTGTCTTCAACTGTTCTGTATCTTCATTAGTTAAATTTTTAATGTTATACAAACTTTCGCTAAGTTTCTTTGTAATCTCCATATTTTATCCTTTATTCAATAATCCAAAGCTTCAGCATTGAGAGGCGATATTAACATACTTTTTCCATTTTCATCTAACACATCAAATTGAGACTGAACCCAATTTATTTTATCCGAAACAGAGCTATCAGAATTCAGTAATATCCCCACTTCACAAACTCTTTGTCTAACATCGCCCGAGTCAGGAACAGTATCTCCCTCATTGTATCTTGTAAAAATAGAAACAACATCCTTATCATCTGATATTACGTCTATTCCTTTGAATTTTTTAATAATACCTGCCCTGCAAGTAAAATCCAATTGAATTGAATGACAACCATTTAATTTATAAAGCTCATCTGTTTCATTCCAATCCATCTTACCACTCAGAGAAAATCTGATCATATACTTCATCAAATCAACACCGGTAGCATTTTTTAAAAACGACTCATATTCCCCACCCGGAAATCTAAGTCCGGGATCATAAAAACGTACAGTATCACCATCAATAAAACCTTGCATAAATATGGGACCATTTTTGATACCGAGTTCTCGAATTAAATTTTTGATACGACAATCAACATTTTTCTTGTATTTATCACTAAAAAGCGAAGGTGAAATACAACCGATACATTGTCTGTCCAGTTTATCTTCCATTCGTCCAAGATATCTGTCACATGTTCGAATAAGATGCGGAATACCATTACATACAAAATATGTCATAGAAAAATCCTGTTTTCCACCCATATATTTTTCTATAATTACTTCACCGTTTGATGATTCGGATGCAGCCAATTCCATAGAATGAAAAGCTTCCTCTTTATTATTGCAAATACTTTGTCCTCTTGAACCTCTACTATCAACAGGCTTAATAAAAACAGGGTATTCCGCTTTTCCATTAATAATATCTGATACTGTATACGATGGAATGACGTCAATTGCACATTTTTCACAAAACTCTTTAAATGCATTTTTATTTGTAAGAGTATAAAATTGTTCTTTGTTTCCGTAACATGGAATATTTAATTCCTCACATATTTTCTGATAAGGAATCTGAGCAGGGTCAATGCAAAAATTTAATACTCCATCGATTTGTTCCAACTTGCATCTTTCGACGATTGCATCTATATCCATGATATCTATCATCCAACTTTCATCTGCAAGTTTTTTGGCTGGCGAATCATCGAGATAATCTGTGACTATTGTATATATTCCCATTTCTTTCGCTGCACTGACTACTTTGCAATGTACTGCTGCACCAGCAAGTATCAGCAGTTTTTTACCAGTTAATTCTTTTTCCATTGCCTACTCCTTTTTACCTCAATTATTTTTTCTTGTTTTAAATGATTTCACGACACCTAGTAAGTAATCAAACGATTCAAGCTTGAAAAGCTTTGACAGGGCAATATATATTGTTGCTCCGACAATGATCTGCAATATCAGCGTTATAACAAGCGGCATAGCTATGGGGATAAACTCGATAAGCTTAACAAATACACCCATAACTACTGCGAGAAGAATGCCGGGCAATATATCTTTCAATTGTTCAAGATAACTATAGTTCATCAATTTTTTATTTGGCCACGAGTTAATTATCTGGCTTATAACGCTGGTAAATAACAGGCTGTATGCCATAACCATTACACCAAACCATATAGTTGAGAACAACACGATAAGCCCGACAACTTTCTTAATAATTTCAAGTATTAAAAAAAGATCACTTCTGCCCATTGCTTTTATCGCATTCAGGTTTGCTGTATGTATTGGGTAAAACATATACGTTATGCAGAATATCTGCAAAAACGGTACGCACGGCATCCATTTGTCTGTAAGAATAAGTCTTACAACTGTATCTGCACAGAATGCAAGCCCCATCATAAGAGGTGCCATTATGTATGTGCTTGTTTTTATAGCACGACGTGTCATCTGCTTAACTCTTGCAGAGTCATCCTGCTCTTTTGACATCGTTGGAAGAAGGACACTGTCTATAGAAGTATTAATATTCTCGACTATTATTTTGGGAAACTGAACTCCTTGGTTATAAAACGCAAGATCTTCTTTGCTGTAAAATTTTCCGATTATAAGTTGACGAAGGTTATTATATACAACATCAATAAGTGCTGATACCAACAGTTTCCATCCATAAGATAACAAACCTTTTAATCTTTCGAATGAAAACATAAATTTGGGACGCCATTTTACTGTAAACCAAAGTACAGTTGTATCAATTACAAGA
>CACXDE010000188.1 GCA_902766305.1 uncultured Ruminococcus sp.
AAATGTCAATAAACATTCTGTACATTTTATCAAAATATTTAAAAATATCTTGTTTACAGTCACAAATCGGCGGTACCGACATCAATCCGCGGACTTTCAGACCTTCTAAACTGGAAATTTTTTCCAAAAACTCTTCTACTACTTCTTCCATAATACCCGACTTATTCTCTTCTCTGCCGATATTGACTTCAACAAGTATATCCGTAACAATGCTGTTTTTAACAGACTGCCTTGATATTTCCTCTGCAAGACCCATACTGTCAACTGACTGTATCATAGAAACCTTATCGATTATCTGTCTTACTTTATTTTTCTGCAAATGACCTATAAACTGAAGATCAGCATTTTCAAGATCATACTCATCATACTTTGAGAGCAGCTCCTGTACCCTGTTCTCTCCTATTTTTTTCAGACCAAGAGAAATTGCATAATTGATATATTCAGGTTCAACAGTTTTTGTTGCAGCAAGAAATGTAATATCCTCACTTCTCCTGCCGCTCTTTTCAGCGGCTGCGGCAATTCTTTCAGTTATCAGCTCATAATTTGCCTTGATATTATCCAGTCTGGTTGCTTGTTCTCTCGACAATTTTTCCATCATACAAATTTGCTCCTTCTACAACAACATCATCATACGCTTTCAATAGACCGATATCATGTGTAACAAGATCCTCTGGCTGTGGATTCTGCTTGCATATAATATAACCGTCACCGGAATAAAGCGGCACAATCTGCTTGAACTGTAATTCATTTCCGATCATGATATAAACGCCTTCAACAGTCTTAGTCTCAGTTGTTGTTACTCCGTTCTGATCGGTAACTTCCTCTGTCACGCTTTGCTCATGCACAGCATTTCTCGGCACATATATACCCTCATATGTATTCTTAACAATAGCTATATCTTCCTTGCGCAGATTTATCATATCCTTATTCATATAGCTGCCCTTAAGTATCACAACAGCCCTTGAGGACTTTGTTTTCTGCTTTACTTCCTCAAGCTCAACTGATATATTATGGTTATTTGTCATAGGAATATCGACGCTCAGTCTATAGGCATTTTTTATTTGTATTGCCTCGTCCGCGCTTACCTCGCAGGCAATATACCAGTAAACGCCTACTATCGTTTTGCCAACAACATTATCACCAATATCCTTTTTCACAAGCTTTGAGTCATCAAGACTTCCGACTTCAAGGCTGTCAATATCGGCAGTAGAATAATAGTTCTCATATCCGTCAATAACACTTGAAAAGTATCCTGTCTTTGTTGACAGAACAGATTTTTCCTTTCCATAGGAAGGATATTTCTTTTTCAGCTCCTCCGCCTTTTCTTTCAGCTGTTCTACCTTATCTGAGAAGCCTTCGGTTTTCTGTGTCACTAACTGACGCTGATTTATACTGTACAGCGCAGTATTTATACATTTATCCGCTTCTGTGAAATTTTTCTTGGACGCATTTATCTTTGCTCCCGAAAGATTTGTGCTTATACTTTTATCTATAACATCAGGTGCCTGCATGACTGTTTTATCAGTTTCTTCAAGCTGCTCCAGATTTGCCGCCTGCTGTTCAAGCCTGTCTATAGTCCTCTTGTCACTCGCTGCCTCTGAATCCTTGAATACCTTTGCCACAGGTTCTCCTACAGATATCTTATCCCCGTCCTCTACCGTATATGATATTACTCCGCTGCCGTCATATCTGATAAGACTCTCATCACGTATAAAATATCCTGTAGCCGGAATAGAATCAGAAACAGTCATAAGCGCCGCCGATTCTGTTTTTATCTGAGTAAAATTTGCCTTTACGGCGACAGAGATCACATACGCAATTATCAGCATCGTAACTATGGCAAGGGCTATTTTTTTTACCATTGTCACACTGTCTTTTTCCATCTTATCCCTTTATCCCTTCTTAATTAATCACAAATTTTCATCTATGATCCTTATCGCTTCATCCACAACATTCCTTGTTTTGTCAGCCTCTATCCAATTTATAAACTTATCACGTCTGAACCACGTAAGCTGTCTTTTAGCATAATGTCTTGTTTCAAGCTTCAATCTGTCCACAGCTTCCTCCAGACTTTCCTCACCCTCAAGATATGCTTTCAGCTCCTTATATCCTATAGCGGCACAGGCTGTACTGCCTATGTCAGAGTTATAGAAGCGTCTTGCTTCATCCACAAGTCCGCTTTCGATCATCTTATCAACACGTCTGTCTATACGGTCGTAAAGCTTCTGCCTGTCAGAGAACGTCAGCCCGATTACAGTGAATGTAAAAGGAGAAGGCACAGCCTTAGACCTCTTCACTGCCTCTGTCATTGTAATTCCTGTCAGCCTGTATACCTCTATTGCTCTTATTATTCTTTTAGATTGAGATGGATGAAGCCTGTCTGCTGTCTTTGGATCAAACTCTCTAAGTTCATCAAGCAGCCTTTCGCCGCCCTCGTTTATATATCTTGTATTAAGCTCTCTCCTGAGATCAGGATCGCTTTTTTCTTCTGTAAACTGTATATTCTCAATAAAAGACCTGACATACAAGCCTGTTCCTCCGCAAAGAACAGGCATTTTTCCGCGGCTGATTATATCCTTTGCCGTTTCATCTGCAAGCTTCACATAATCGGAAACTGAAAAGCTCTCCTTCGGATCAAGAAAATCCATAAGATGATGCCTTACACCCTTCATTTCCGCCGCATCAGGCTTTGCTGTTGCGATAGACATACCCTTGTATATCTGCATAGAATCGGCGGAAATGACCTCACCGTTATATTTCAGTGCAAGCTCCACTGCAAGAGCAGTCTTTCCCGAAGCGGTAGGTCCGACGACTGCAATTATCCTTTTTTTATCATTCATTGATCTCACCCGAAGACCATAGTATTCTGAAAGCAGACAATGCTGTTTTAATTGTCAGCTCCATATCAAAGCTTTCGCTGTCGATAATACCTGCCGCACGTCTCTCCTGATTCCATAGCGCATGAAGTATGCACCCTGCCTTTATTTTTCTTGTATGGGCAACGGTGAACAAAGCTGCCGTCTCCATTTCCGATGCAAGAACGCCAAGACGTTTCCAGCACTCCCACTTATACATCAGCATATCAGCCACAGGCATTGTCTCCGGACAGTGCTGCCCGTAGAATGAATCCTTGCTCTGAATTATACCGGTATGGAAGCTGCTGCCGCTTTTTTTGGCTGCCGACACTAAAGCGCTGACAATATCAAAATCCGCAGCTGCCGGAAATTCAACAGGCGCATATTCCTTTGAAGTCCCCTCCATACGTACAGCCGCTGTAGGGATTATCATATCACCCGGTATTATATCCTTTTGCATAGCTCCGCAGGTACCAATTCTTATAAATGCCTTTACGCCTATCATATTCAGCTCTTCCAGCGCAATAGCAGCAGACGGACCGCCTATCCCGGTAGATGTCACTATAACCCTTCTGCCGTCAAGCATTCCGGCAACACTCCTGTATTCACGGTTCTGCGCTATAAACTGCGGCTCATCAAGAAATGACGCTATCTTGTCCACACGTCCCGGATCTCCTGGAAGAACTGCATATTCTATATTCATACTTTTCGGTATATTCAAATGGAAAAGAACATCTCTATCCATAAATTATCACCGCCATAATCACAATTATAAAGATCAGAACATATCCTTTCTCTTCAGGAAAATATATACAAGGAACATCAGCACTGCCGACAAAGCGAGCGGAAACCACCACAGCCCGTCAAACGGCAGTCCGCCGATAATATTCATTCCGTATATACCGGAAATAACCGTAGGAACAGAAACAAGCAGCGTCAAAGACGCCTGTATTTTCATTACAATATTCAGGTTATTTGAGATTATAGATGCAAACACATCCATAGTACCGTTGAGAATATTCAGATATGTTGCCGTCATATCTACAGCCTGCTTTATCTCGATAAGAACGTCCTCAAGAAGATCCTGATCTTCCTCGTACAGCTTTATATATCTTCCACGCATTATTTTTTCAAGCGTTATTTCATCTGATTTAAGCGAAGAGGAAAAATACACCAATGATTTTTCCACATCAAGCAGCTGATTAAGCTCTTTATTTTTTGCGCTCTTACGCAGGCTGCGTTCAATACGATTGCTTATCTTATCTATCTGCTTAAGATACTGCAGGTATTTAGTAGCCATTCTCAGCATAATATGCAGTACAAAATGCGTCTTGAAGTCTGTCCTTACATTTTTTACTACCCCTTCCGAAAACTCAGTCAGAATAGTACTTTCTTTCAGAGAAACTGTTATTACATTCTTATTTGTTATCATTATACCGATAGGCATTGTTGAATACGTAATACTGCCGGAAACCTTTTCCACAACAGGAACGTCAATGATAATAAGCGTTGTGTCATCCTCATTATCAATATGCGCAGATTCCTCTTCGTCCAATGCGCTTCTCAGAAGCTCCGGAGGTATATCAAAAAAATCCAGCATATAGTCAGTTTCATCTTCATCAGGCGCAATACAGTTTACCCAGCACCCTTCTTCATATTTTTTTATTTCTTCAATTCTGCCGTTTACGGTTTTGTAGTAATTTATCACACAGCATCATCCTTTCCTGAAAGGGACGGACAATACTACAGCATTACAGCGGTAATGTCTGCCAATCCCTTCATAAATTTATCACATCGTTTACCATAAGGGTCGCTGCTCATACATTACCACCTCCGTAAAAACCTGATATGTAACATATCCTTAATTATATACAATTTTTTACCGATAATCAAGACCAATAGAGAATGTGATAAATTTTTTCACTCGAAAAAAACAGGCTTCCCGTCAATTGGCGGAAAACCCGGTTTTATTATTGCTTTTTCTCTTTATCATCAGGAGATGACTCTTTTACTTCTGTATCAGTTGTTTTTTCCTCTTCCGGTTCATCTTCTTCGACATCATCCACAGGGTAGATCATAGTCTGAACCGTTTTTTCCTTATCGTCTGCCGTTTCTTTCGGAACATTGATTTTTCTGTCAGCAAATTCATCAGCAAACAGATCCTCCGTTCCCTCTTCCTCATCGTCCTCCTGATAGCACATTGAATACTTTTTTCTTTTCCTTTCAGGCGAAACATACATAATCATATAAACTATATACAGTACTACACCTGACGCTGAAACAACAGCTCCGATACCAAGCCCAGGAGTAGAATACGTGAACTCTATATCAGAAACAGTATTTCCGGGTACACGCACAGCCATAAAGCCTATATTAACCCTTGTTATCTCAGCAGGCTGACCGTTTACTGTAGCAGTCCAGCCGTTTTCAAAGGGAACGCTGAAAAATACAAGTCTGTCCATACCGTCGCTTCTGAACTTTGCGGAAAATTTATTATTTTCAAATTTAAGATCAGAGCATACCAGCTTTTTCCTCTCCATACAGTCATCAAAGTATTCATTTTCTGTATAAAGATATTCCGTCAGGTCGGTATGGTGTCTGAGTATGCCGGTGTACTTCTTGGCTTCATCATCCGGCAGAACCAATACCTTCAGGAGAAGAAGATGTCTGTCTGATTCGTTTACATCGTAGTACTCTTTTTCGGTAATATATTCATCATAGGTAAATCCATAAGGAATATAATACTTGTTTTCATATACGCTGTAATTATACTTTTTTGTTTTCAGATTCCATCCGGGCATTTCGTTATTTGACGGTGATTTCTTGAAGGACTTGCCCTCTTTATCATTATCAAAAAGATACTTTACAGACAGAAGACTTCTGATTCCATAAACATTTGTCTCCGGACGTGAAGCAACATTTCTCTCAACGCCGACTGAATTATTGAAATCCATAAGCGAACCCGGCACAACACTCTGAAAGGCCTGTATTGTCGGTATCTGCCAGTACATTCCCATGTTATCCATCTCATCGTAGAAATCCGATCGGACATTCATAATATCAGGAAGAATCTTATTGAATTTGCCTTTAGTATCCAAGCCGTAACCATGTATATAATCATACTTATAGTTTGCATTTGTAACGCCTATTCCTATAAGCACAGTAGAGTAGCCCACTATAAGGAGAGAAAGTGTCACAGCCGTTGTCCTGATAAACACCTTCTTGTTCTTTCTCAGCGTAAGAAGAATTGCAAGTGCTGCCAGACCTAAGAAGGCTATTGCACACCATACCCAGAATCTGTCACTGTATTTTTCAAGACCAAGCTCATGCTTGCTGTCCTTATCATCCCATGAATCCTCGGGCAGAAAACCGATCAGCAGACAAACCGTCAATGTAATAAGGAAGGTCTTCATCAGTGCCGGGCGGTAATCCACATCCTCCCTGTCAAGGCAAAGAATAGTAGCAAGCACCAGCATCATCGTCAGCATATAATACCATCTTGCATAGTAAGTAAATACCATAAGCTGGAATATACAATTGAATATCGGCACAAGTGCAATTATAAACAGTATAGGAATAAATTTTTTCAGCCATTTATTGGTTTTAAGCGAACCAAAGGCGAACACTCCCACCATACTGAACAGCGGCAGCCATCCGGCAACGCTTCCCCATTTAGCATTTGAGTCAGGGGTGAAATTAGCATAAGCCGGCATATCAGGCGGAAAGAAGAAGGTTTCAATTATGTGCATATACCTCTGCTCATTGGAATAAACAATTGCACCCCATCCATGCGGAAAGGAAGTCACCCTTGAATTTTGAAGCACAGTGAATATTGACGGAACTAACACTATTCCGGCAGTAAGAACACCCGTCATTATTTCAAAAACAAGGCGGATAAATTCCACCGGCTTCATGCGGTAGCTCTTTGTAGCCATGCGGAAGCACCAGTATACAAAAATAAACACAGCCTGTCCGGCGAAGAAATAATAGTTTACAGCCGCCGCAATAAACACAGCCGCACTTACAAAGCCCTTGCGCTTATCATATATAAACATATCGAAGGCTGCAAGCATAAGAGGAAAAGTAATCATCGCCTCATGGAAATGATTAAAGAAAATATTATAAATTCCAAATCCTGAAAAAGCATATATCAATCCGCCGAACACAGCGAATTTCTGTTCTCTGACATATCTCCTCAGGAAAAGGTATGCGCACATTGCAGCAAGCGAAAATTTGAGCATAAGCAAAGGCGCCATAAGATAAGGCACTGCCCCGCTCGGAAACAGCATTGTCAGCCAGAAAAACGGACTGCCTATCATATAAAAGCTGTACGAGCCTATGATATTTGCACCAAGGTCAGTAGTATAGCTCCAGCCGATATTACCGCTATGCACACTGTCATGTATCATCTGATAGAACGGTATCTGCTGTACGTTAAAGTCACCATAAAAGAAAAAATAACCGTGATTATATATTATCCACGGCAAAAAGAACAGAAAGGACAGTCCCAGTCCCCATAAAAAGGTCTGCAAACAATAATTTTCCTTCTGTTTTCTGAGAATACGTGTTATTTTCATTAAACTCCTCCCTATTCAAGGAAATT
>CACXDE010000189.1 GCA_902766305.1 uncultured Ruminococcus sp.
CTGCGGAATAGGGATTCGAACCCCAACAAACAGAGTCAGAGTCTGTCGTGCTACCGTTACACAATTCCGCAATGTTTTATTAACTTATCTCTCTCCTGAGAACAGTATTTATTATATCACTTCCTTTATGCTTTGTCAATACCTTTTTTAAATTTTTTTTATTTTTTCAAAACCAGTCTTCATCACTGCTATATGGATCTTCTATCGAATCGCCATACTCTTCCTCTGCTTCAATAATCAAATGACGCACAGCCGGAATACCTATTTTATCCTTCTCTCCGACAATATAAGCAAAAACATTTTTAAGGGTAAGATTCTCAACAATACTCAAAATAACATCCGTAACCTCATACGATCTGAGGTTCATCGCAGACATGAGATATGCCTCTATCCTCCCGGCAATGTCCTCCCTCAGCATCTCATAAGTATCCCACTGACGGTAGGCAAGCTCATACAGCTGTTTCAAAGCCACCATATTCTTAGGTTTTTCGCTGTATTCCTCCAGAAATTTCACAAAATACTCCGCCAAATCCTCTGATTCCATGGATTCAGGTAATGATCTGAAGTCATTTTCCAATGATGCTCACCGCCCAACAATAGTCATACATACATTTTAACTTATAATACACAATTTTGCAATAGCTTTTTTAAAAAAACATAAAATATTTTCACTATTATAATAAAATTCTATAAATAAACAAATCAATAATCATCCTTTATCATTCACATAACCAGCGTGACGCTGAACCCAAAACAGTCTTACACTACTTTCCTCATTAAACCAATTTCCATGAATCACGGGCGGTGCTCTTCCATTTTTGTTTCACCAAAAAAATATTTATCGTAGCCAACTATAATCTTACACTTACCGCATAACCTTGTCACCCTGAGCCGTCACAGCTGTCATTCTGAGTGTGGAAAAATAGCTTCATCAACAGTCGTCGGCTGTCAGTTATAAGTTGACAGTTTAAAGTTTAACTTATAACTTACAACTGACAACTTACAACTGACAACTGACAGCTAAAGACTCTTTGCCGCTTGCATTCCTCAGAATTACAAGCATTATGTGTAATTCGTCAGATTCACTTATTAATATACATCACTTTAAAAGAGCCTCAACAGCTTTTTTCAGTTCTTCCGTTCTGTTTGTCTTTTCCCATTCAACACCAAGATCTTCCCTGCCCATATGACCATATGCTGCAAGCTTGCGGTAAATAGGTTTTTTCAGATCAAGATCTCTGATGATGGCTGCCGGACGAAGGTCGAACACCATTGATACTGCCTTTGAAAGAATCTCATCGCTGACTTTACCTGTTCCGAAGCTGTCAACCATGATAGAAACCGGCTTTGCGACACCTATCGCATATGAGAGCTGTATCTCGCACTTGTCAGCAAGACCGGCTGCAACAACATTTTTAGCTGCCCATCTCGCCGCATATGCCGCGCTTCTGTCAACCTTTGTCGGGTCTTTTCCAGAAAATGCTCCGCCGCCGTGCCTCGAATATCCGCCGTATGTGTCAACAATGATCTTTCTGCCGGTAAGACCAGTATCCGCCGCCGGACCGCCGAGTACAAATCTTCCTGTCGGATTGACAAGTATCCTCGTTTTATCATCCATCAGTTCCATAGGTATTACAGGCTTGATAACCTTCTCTACAAGATCAATTCTTATCTGATCTATAGTTACCTCTTCTGCGTGCTGAGTAGAAATAAGTACAGTATCTATTCTTACAGGCTTATTATCCTCGTATTCTACAGTTACCTGAGTTTTTCCGTCCGGTCTAAGATACGGCAACACCCAATCCTTACGAACTTTAGTAAGCTGTTTTGCAAGCTTGTGAGCAAGCGATATGGGAAGCGGCATATATTCCGGAGTTTCATTGCAGGCAAAACCGAACATGATACCCTGATCTCCGGCACCTGTAATATTGAGCTGATCCTGCTCCCCTTCTCTTACCTCATAGGAATTATCCACTCCCATTGCAATATCAGGCGACTGCGAATCAATGGATGAAATGATAGCACAGGTATTGCCGTTAAATCCGCATTCAGGTCTGTTATAGCCTATAGAATTTATAACCTCTCTTGCAATACTGTCAATGTCCGCATAACAGGTTGTATTTATTTCTCCCATTACATGAATAAGACCTGTTGTCGCACTGACTTCACAGGCAACATGAGCCTCCGGATCCTTTTCAAGTATCGTGTCAAGCACTGCATCAGATATCTGATCGCAAACCTTATCGGGATGTCCCTCAGTAACAGACTCTGATGTAAACAAAAACTTTCCCATTTTTCCTTCTCCTTAATTTTTTATCTTACCCGCCTTTAATCTGCCTTCAAGCTTGTCAAATCCTTTATCGACAAGCCCCATAAGAAAATGAAAGACAAGTGATATAACAATAGTAACTGCAAAACAGACCGCAAAATACAGCATCTTTGGCTGGATCACATCTTTTAGTATAATCATAGGCAGTCTCTGCAAAATATATATTTCAAACACATATTTGCCGAAAAACGCCAGAACAGGATTTCCTATCTTAAGCTTCATAGTAAGCAAAAGCATACAAATCACAAAGCCAATTACCAATATCTCTAAACTAAAAATATTATACCTTGTCCGGTCTCCGGCAAAAACCAGATAAGCCGCTGAAATAACTGCCAAAACATACAGCCACTGATGCTTTTTCATAGACGCAAACAGTTTTGAACCAACAACAGCATAGATCATTCCCATAGGATATACTATACACGTACTGTACCAGTATCTCTTGCGCAGGAAGCTGAGAGCAACTACAAAAGCAATTGTCAGCAGAAATACCGCAACAACTGTCGGACCGGGCCTCCGTCTGCATATTTTCGCACCTATAAACGTCAGTACATACAGAACTAATGTATCAAAGATATACCAGTTGCTATTGCCCAGTCCGTCCCAGCCTATGAACGAAAGCAGGATCTTCCCGGCTGTCAGCTCATTTCCCATACAGATATTTGCAATAAGATACAAAAGCACCGCCGTCATGAAATGAAATAAAAGCCTTGGAAAACGTCTCAGTAAAATCGAATTTACATACTTATCGCCTTTCTTCATTATGGAAAGCATAATACCGTATCCGGAATAAAACAAGAAAGAAACAACTATCAGCTGGTTCATCCATACGCTGAAATCCTTATACGTATAGTCAAATGCTTCATACTCTATATACTGTTCAAAATGCCGCATGAATACTAAAAGAACAAAAAAACCGTTTATACATACAGTCTGTTCTCTGGATATATAGTCATCATTAAAGCTTTTGAAATGAGGCTTCATGCCTATTATAAAAAAAACGAAGGCAGCTAAAAGAACAATACTCATATTCAGAATTTCTCCGGCTCGGGGTAGCTCACTCCGAAAGTCTCAACCGTAACCTTCTTCATAATCTGCGGGTCGAGCGGCTTGTCTGCCATATCGGTATCGCACTCTGCGATCTTATTGACAACATCCATTCCTTCTGTTACTTTTCCGAAAGCTGCATACTGACCATCAAGATGAGGCGCAGCCTTGTGCATTATAAAGAACTGTGATCCGGCAGAGTTAGGCATCATAGCTCTTGCCATTGAAAGAACTCCCTCTGTATGCTTGAGATCATTTCTGAAGCCGTTTCCGGCAAATTCACCCCTTATGTGATAACCGGGTCCGCCTGTACCATTTCCCACAGGACATCCGCCCTGAAGCATGAAATTGTAGATTACTCTGTGAAAAGCAAGTCCGTTATAAAAGCCCTTCTGTATCAGGCTTATAAAGTTTCTTACTGTATTAGGTGCTGTCTGAGGATAAAGCTCTGCCTTTATAACATCACCGTTTTCCATCTCAATAGTTACAACAGGATTCTGTGCCATTTCAAATACCTCCGATTTTGTTTATCGCTGTTAACCCAAACTGTCTTATGAAAATGATATCAACAGCCAACTAATATAATATCCTATTTGTGTCAGATATTCAACACAGATTCAAACTTTCAGCATTTTGTACAATTATTTCTTAGTTATATTGGTAAGCTGATACATAGCGTTTATCCCAATTCCTTATGATAGGTTTCAAGTATTCTTCTTGAATACTCAGAGAATGACATATTGCTCCAATCGTTAGTCGAATATCCCCCGTCAAGACTGAACGCAAAATTCAATTCCTGATTTGCAAAATATATTCCGGGAGTTACAACAGACTGATAATTATTCCTTGCAGTTTCATACACGGAATTAAATCTGTTGACATCAAGTCTGCCCGAATCTGCAATGCGTTTCAGCGCCGCTTCATATTCATCAGTAAGAAAAGCATTGCTGCTGAGAATTGCGCTTTTTATAAGCGGATTAGCCTGAGAATTTCCCGCGCCCTCTGCCCTGCCTGAATAAGGAGAAGGCTTTGTCATGCCTGTTTTGTCAGGATTATAGCCGTATGTCAGACCTAAGGTTCTGTCATTATCATACGGAATGAAGATTGCTTTTCCGTTGTCTTTTCTGAAATATATGTAATGATTATTGTAATTGTTCCTGATATCGTCAGGATCACCGGCAAAATAGCTTGCTGCCAGAAAGTTTGCAAAATACTCTGTATCCACAACACTGTCAATGCTTGCCCTGTCGGTTCTTGAGTTAATTACATTCAACATATTGACAAGAGCCGAATGATTTGAAGATTTTTCATTTGTCTTTAGATTGAAATTGAATTTTGCACCAGTATCCTTGTCATCCACACCGAAAGTAACCTGATTTGCAACGTAGTTACACGGCTTCATAGTCCAACCGCATTTATACAGGTCTCCTCCAAGAGCAGATTCCGGCAGGTGCTTTTCAAGAAACAGTTCGTCAACAGGCTCATATATCTTCAAAACTCCAAAATTTGCTCCGTTCATTACAAACTGTGTCAGCCCTATCTTCTGCGCTAAGACGCCGTTTTCGCTGAACATTTCACTTGCATATATTTCCCTTATCTGAGTATCGTCATAGCAGCTGTTCCACTTTATATCCATTTTTTTAAGTGTCGCAAACCGGCGGTTTTTACGCTGTTTTCTTTCCTCGCTGCTTGCCCATACCTTTGCCTCGCTGCCATAGTAATCCTTATCATCAAAGGTTTCATTGAAGCTTATCTTATAGTGCGATATGTTCTGTGCACCGCTTTGATCAAACACAGGAGTCAGGGACATATTGCCCTTAAGCCGTATGCCGACTTCCTTTATAGTATAGCTTTGTCCGTTTACAGTTACAGTCATATCCGCCTTGCGGTATATCGGCGATTTGGATTTTTTTCTTTTGTATGTATAATAGTCGTTCTGGAGTTTATCAAGCTCTGTTTTTGGTATATCAATACTTACAGTTACTCTGTTTGCAAGATTAAACAGACTGTTAAACAGATTTATATCACCAACGCTGCTGTTATCAACAGCCGGCTGAGGTGCTGGCTGAGGCGAAGGGTTTACCGAAGGAGCGGAAGCTGTCTGAGTACCTGTCTGTGAAGCAGGCTTGCTTGACTGAACTGCTGACGCTTGGTTTTTTGATGCCTGTGCAGTGCTGCTGCTTTGCTGAGCATTACTTTTAGCAGTCTGTACTGATGAAGTATTTTTCTTAGATACCTCCGGTGAAGCTTTCGATGATGTTTTTGATGAAGCCTCAGACCGCTTGCTGCTGACATTCGACGATTGCTGAGAAGAGGACAAAAGTTCAGAAGAACCGTCTGACGAAACAGTGCTATTTGTTATAACATCACCGCTTGTTTCCGCAGCGGAAGTATTTTCATTCTCGGCAGTCTCTGTTTCTTCAGATGAGATCTGTTCAATTTGAGAAGCCGGTAATTCTTCATCTTTGCTTCCGGATTCATTTGTACAGGCCGGAAGCATGCTTAATATCAGTAAAAACACTACAGCCAATAATAATCTGCGTTTATTCATACATTATCACCTCATATGCAGTTGCTGTAAAATAATTTCCTGCTCTGAAACGCATCACAGCAGGAAATAAATCTTCGTTTAATTCTATATTCCATCAGGACTCAGGATCAGAAAGTTTTATCCTCACCGTCCGTCGTCTTGCATTCTCAGTAAGATGGCAGTGACTTGTATCAAAAACCGCCTTACCGACATAATTGTTTACCCTCTCAATGCAGTCATAAAACCTGTGTCCGCCGTTTTTAAGCATAACATTCATAAAATCATCATAGCGCACATCATCTTCTATCAGAATATACAACAGATGTTCTCCTTTAGTATACAGATCATATACCTTGTCGGCGATATCATCATCCGCCTTATCGTCAAGACCGCTCACAACAACACCTTCACGGTAATAGTAATTCATATCGACCGAATCACATTCCGGAATGAAGAAGTTATAGCTTGAATCTTCACTGACGGCTGATTCATCTATTATCGGATCAGGAGTATGATCTGTACCCATAGACTCCGCTGTAAGATTAAAGAAGTCATAGCCATGATCTGTTTCATCTGAATCATCCCATGTGCTGTCAAGCTGATACCACTTATCACCAAGATTGACAAGATTCCACATATGACGTTCGGGAACATTTTCTTCTCCCTCGCCCATTCCCCTGATCGTCACACTGTCAACACCGGCAAGCCTCAGCAGAAGCATCATAGCTTTGGAATAGCCCTCGCATACCGCCTGTCCTTCAACGACTGCGCCGTATGCGCTGAAATACTGCCATCCATCGTCAATGGAATCAACACCCTTCTTATAACTGCATTTATCAAGGAGCTTATCATGAAGAATCTTCTCACGTTCATATTCTCCGTCAGCGGCAGTTATACCGGACAGCATTTCACTGAGAGCCTCATTAAATGACTTGATATACAGCTCGCACTGATTACCGGACAAAACCGAGTAGCATTCAACATAGGTTTTATTTTTACCGCTGTGATACCCAAAATAATTGTCTATCCAGAAAACCTCAGGATGATCACAAAGATAGGCATTAATAGCAATGTTGATATCATCGGAAGAAAATTCCGCACCCTCAACCTCTACTGTCTTTGTTTTGTATCTCCCGTCATCTGTCATTTCGTCAGAGATCCTGTAAACCGACTCATCAAGCTTTTCATAAAGAACCCTGAGATTTTCATTGACCAGAGCGTCATAGGCGTGGGCTGAAAAATCAACATCCTTCTGCGAAGTATCAGCAGACGCTCCCCCTATCCTGCTGTATTCCCTTGAACTTTCCTGTTTTGACGGTATAAAAGGTATATGTACGGAACTATTTTCATTTTGAGAACCGGACAGCTCCTGATAAGCGTACATAGCTACAGCGCCTGCAAGCACCGCCAGAGACACAAACAATAAAATTACAAAAAATCCTGATAAGGTTTTCTTCATAAACAATTCATCCTTATTCTGTAAACGGCTTACTACAGTCTCCCCCCGCACTTTATACTGTGCAAAGACACACCGGAAATCACCGGCATTATTTCAGGATCAGCATTCACACTGCTTTCAGGCATTTCTTCTTTGACGTGAAGAGGGTCTGCGGGTGCCGCTGCTGCCGCCCTGGGTCTGATAATTCTTAAGTCCCTCTCTTGTCTTTTTCAGATCGGCAAGATTCTTTGAAAGTTCATCATCAGCCTTTTTCATAAGACCGTCAAGGTACGCATTCGCTGCACCCTTTATCTCAGCGGCCTGTTTATCAGCCTGAGCGATAATATCGTTTGCACGTGTCTGTGCACGAAGAACTATCTCATTCTGCTGAACAAGTGCCTCTGCCTTTTCCTCAGCCTGCTTTACAGTGAACTTTGCTTTCTCCTCAGCCTGCTGAATCATATTCTTTGATCTGTCCTCAGCTTCCTGAACAATATCCTCTGCCTCGCTTTTTGATTTATTGATAATATTTGTTCTGTCAGCAGCGATGTTTTTTGCCTGTTTGAGTTCGATCGGAAGATTTGATCTCATATCATCTATGATCTCTTTAACTCTTTCAGTATTGATAACAGTTTTTCCTCCGCTGAGCGGTATAGTAAAAGCCTCGTCCACCAATTCCTGAAGTTCATCAATAAGCGCTTCAATTTTCATCTCTGTCTTCTCCTTCTCAATTATTTTTACTTACTGTAAAATTGATAATCATTTATTTTACGCGGAGACGACTGTAATTAAACTCAGTTCCTCTCCGCCGGCATTCATCATTTCATTTTATTGATCCTCATAAGTATCTCATCATGCACACATTCCGGAACAAAAGGAGATATATCCCCTCCCAAAAGTCCCACCTGCTTTACTATGCTTGAGCTAAGGTACATATTTTCAGAGCTTGTAGTAAGAAATACCGTTTCAACAGTATCATTAAGCTTGCTGTTAGTAAGCGCCATCTGAAACTCATACTCAAAGTCGGATACAGCTCTCAGACCCTTTACCAACACCTTTGCATTATTCTTAGCCGCAAAATCCACAAGCAGTCCGTCAAACCCTGCTATCTCAACATTAGGCACATCACCTACTGTTTTCCTCAGCAGATCAATTCTTTCCTCAATTGTGAACCACGGCTTTTTCTGTACGTTAACAAGTACGCCGACTATAACCTTATCGAATATGCTTGCCGCCCTTTTAATAATATCTATATGACCGTATGTCACCGGATCAAAGCTTCCCGGACATATCGCTGTTTTCATTGTGACACTCCTTTTTTCTCAAATGCCCTGACTTTCAGAACAAACATATAAGCTGACTGTTATTGTACCGTATTTATATTTCTTTTTCAGAATGAATTTCCCCGATCTCTCAGGCAGTGTCTCATCCGACGGATGTTCACATATAATCAGCTTATCAGTAATACGGGTACAAAGCTCAAACGCACTCTGAACAAGACCGGTCTTATACGGCGGATCAAGGAAAGCAATATCAAATCTCTCCTCAGTACCAGAAATATAAGAAATTGTATCTCTGCAAACAGTGACTGCTTTATCTGCACCAAAGCCGCACAAAGAAATATTCTTTCTTATGATCTCCATAGACCGGCGGCTGCTGTCAACAAAAAATGCCTTATCTGCTCCTCTGCTCAGTGCTTCTATACCCATCTGTCCAGAGCCTGCAAATGCGTCAAGAAAACGGCAGCCCTCTATATCAAATTGTATAATACTGAAAACAGATTCCTTTACAGTATCCGTAGTAGGTCTTACATCATTACCGGACGGAGAATAAAGCTTTCTCCCCCGTGCAGAACCTGAAATAACTCTCATATAATAAACTTGTCCTTTTTCATAATCGCCGGAAGTCACAAACTCCCATATATAATTATCCGGGAAAAACCTTTAAATGTCAATACTATTTTTACAATTTTTATAAAATACAAACAAATTTTTCATTTCTGCATATTATAACAGAATAGGACATAATTTTTCTATGTCAATAATCCATTAAAATAAATAAACATATTTCATAAACTGATATTCATTCAACAAACATTTTCCGGCTGACTAAGTTGTTTATTGACAAAACAATTATACAGGTTTATAATGCCCTTGTAACAGCAACGGCGCTGTAGATCGGGCGGATAGATCTACTGCGCCTTTTTGTTTATATTTTTATAAATACTCACGGTCATACTCTGAACGACGTTTATCCGCTCAGATTTACAGCATATACTCAGATGTGACCTGATTCTAATTTTGAATGGAGAGTTTTTATGGTTAACGTACCTGAAATGTTCGGATCAGCTGTATTCAATGATGAATCCATGAAAAAATATCTTCCAAAGGGCACATATAAAGCACTGAAGAAGACTATCGAGGACGGAAAGCCTCTTGATCTCAACATAGCAAATGTTGTTGCTCATGCTATGAAGGAATGGGCTATTGAAAACGGTGCTACACACTACACACACTGGTTCCAGCCTATGACAGGAATCACTGCGGAAAAGCATGACTCATTTATATCCCCGACTGCCGGCGGCGGTGTTATCATGGAGTTTTCCGGCAAGGAGCTTATAAAGGGCGAGCCTGACGCTTCAAGCTTCCCCTCAGGCGGTATAAGGGCAACATTTGAAGCAAGAGGATACACTGCATGGGATCCGACCTCCTATGCCTTCATAAAGGATGGTTCACTGTGCATACCGACAGCATTCTGTTCATATACAGGTGAAGCACTTGACAAAAAGACACCCCTTCTCCGTTCAATGGAGTGCATCAATACTCAGGCACTCAGGATTCTTCGTGCTTTTGGTGATAACGAAACCACTCACGTAACCACAACAGTCGGTCCGGAGCAGGAATATTTCCTTGTAGATAAAAAAGTATTCGACAAAAGAAAAGACCTGATATACTGCGGAAGAACTCTCTTTGGCGCAAGACCTCCAAAGGGTCAGGAGCTTGACGATCACTATTTCGGTTCAATAAAGCCAAGAGTATCAGCATTTATGAAAGATCTTGATGAAGAGCTGTGGAAATACGGTATACTTGCAAAAACAAAGCATAACGAGGTAGCGCCTGCCCAGCATGAGCTTGCTCCCATATTTGATACGACAAATATAGCTACAGATCACAACCAGCTGACTATGGAGATCATGAAAAAGGTTGCGGAAAAGCATGGTCTTGTATGCCTTTTACACGAAAAACCCTTTGCCGGTGTAAACGGATCAGGAAAGCACAACAACTGGTCGATGTCTACAAACACAGGCAAGAATCTTCTTGAACCCACCAAAACGCCAAGACAGAATATACAGTTCCTTACCTTCCTTGCGGCTGTTATAAGAGCAGTCGACGAAAATCAGGATCTTCTCAGAATATCAGTTGCAAGCGCGGGCAATGATCACAGACTGGGCGGAAATGAAGCGCCTCCTGCTATCATTTCAATTTACCTCGGCGATGACCTTACAGAGGTTCTTCATTCCGTTCTCAGCGGAGAGGACTATACCGGCGAAGGCAAGCCAATCATGGAAACTACAGCAGAGGTTCTGCCGAACTTCACAAAGGATACGTCAGACAGAAACCGTACCTCGCCATTTGCATTCACAGGAAACAAGTTTGAGTTCAGAATGGTAGGCTCTTCTGAAAACATTGCCTGCGCCAACTTCATGATAAATACAATGGTAGCAGATGTACTTGAAGATTTTGCAGATCAGCTTGAAAAAGCTGATGATGTCAATGCCGCTGCTGAAAAGCTTATCAAAAAGACCATAAAACAGCATAAGCGCATCATTTTCAACGGCAATAACTATTCCGATGAATGGGTAGAGGAAGCCAAAAGAAGAGGTCTTCTGAATCTTCGCACACTTCCGGAAGCACTCCCCCTGTATACAGACGAAAAGAATATCAGGCTTTTCACAAAGCACAATGTTCTTACAGAGATCGAACTCAGATCAAGATGTGAGGTTCTTCTCGAAAAGTACTCGAAGATCATTAACATTGAAGCTCTGACTGCTCTCGACATGGCGAAAAAGGATATCATGCCGGCAGTAACTAATTATCTCAGGGAGCTTGCTCAGACGGCAAGCCTTATAAAGTCTGTTGATCCTGAGCTTGTTCCGGCAGCGCAGACAGAGCTTATGAAGAAGCTGACAAACCTGCTTAACTGCTTTGCAAAGAAGATTGATGTGCTTGACAAGGCTGTAGTGGGTGCAAAGGATGTAACGGACGTTGCAGAAAACGCTATGTATTTCAAAGACAATGTTCTTTCCGCTATGCAGGAGCTTCGTGCAGTAGCTGACGAAATGGAAGCAAATATGTCAGCAAAAGCCTGGCCTTATCCTTCATACGGTACAATGCTTTTCAGCGTATAAAAAATAATTGGCTGCCCCGGCAAATAGCTGAGGCAGTCCTTTTTTCAACAATTTCGTTTATAATAATATTTCCACTTTCAACTTTCAACATTCCAAATTTATATTTTGTCCGCTATCTCCATTATCCGCGCAAGTCTGTGATTTACGCCTGAACGGCTTATAGGAGTACTCAGCGCCTCTCCAAGCTCACGAAGATTATATTCGGGATTATCAAGACGCATCTGCGCAAGCTCTCTCAGATCAGGGGTAAGACTGTCAAGTCCGCATTCCCTGCTTATCTTCTCTATCGCCGCTATCTGTTTTGCAGAAGCAAGGGCTGTTTTATTGCTGTTTGCTGTCTCGGAATTGATCTGTCTGTTGACCTTGTTCCGGACAGATTTATATATTTTCTGCTGCATTATTTCCAATGCAGCCATAGGCGCACCGATATATGTCAGAAGATCAGCTATTGCGTCACTCTCTTTTATATATACTACATAGCTTCCCTTTCGGCGGACTGTTTTGGGAGTACCTAACAGCTCAGTCTCGCTTATTATCCTTGCAAGATCCTTTGCAAGATTCATATGCGGCACAGCAAATTCAAGATGATAATCCTTTCCGGGATCGCTTACATTTCCGCACACAAGAAAAGCACCTCTCAGAAAATACGGAATCGTACCTTCCTCATCAATATTGGAGCGGTTTATACGAAGACTAAGCGACATAGGGTCATGACCAAAATGATCAAATATCCTTTTGCAGTCACCGCTGTCAGGTATCGACAAACACCAGCTCTTCCCTTCACTGCCCTTCCTAGTCAGCATAACCGATATATCTGATATTACCGACAGATCAGAGGAAACCTTTTCGCTGTACAGCAGCGCAGCCTCACGGCTCTCCGTTGTAAATGATATTGCAGAAGGTGAAAACACCTTTGAAAAAATCAGCATCCCATATATCAATGCCTCTCCGTCCTCTGCCCTTGTAACGGGAGCTGTACACAATTCTTTTTTAGTCTCTTTTGAAAACGACATAACTAATTCATAATTCATAATTCATAATTCATAATTGAAATAGTATACTATCAATTATTGTTCAGAAACAGAAGTTATCCCTTGGAAATATCACGGTGGTGTACAATAGTACGCTGACCGCCTTCAAGCAAATGGTTATAAAGCACTCTTGTCAGCGTAACTGAACGGTGTTTCCCTCCGGTACAGCCTATAGCTATAACAAGCTGGCTCTTACCTTCGCTTCTGTACAGCGGCAAAGAAAAATCCACAAGATCAAGCATCCTCTGCGCATATCCCTTTGACTGGTCATACTGCATAACATAATCAAAAACACAGGCATCAAGACCTGTATGCGGCTTGAGTTCAGGAACATAAAAGGGATTCGGCAGACACCTGACATCGAAAACAAGATCCGCCTCCGCCGGAAGACCGTACTTGAAACCGAACGAAATACAGTTTACCGTTAGCCCCAAGGATATATTGCCTAAAAACAATGATGTAATTCTTTCACGCAGCTGAGTTGTAGATAGAAGAGATGTATCAATTACATAATCCGCCCTCGCCTTTACCGGCATAAGCAGCTCTCTTTCCGTCATGACAGCAGACTCCGTAGAGGCTGAGTTTTCACTAAGCGGATGCTTTCTTCTTGTTTCCTTGAAGCGCCTGAGAAGAACGTCATCCCTTGCGTCAAGAAAAAGTATCTTATATTTCTTTCCGGCAGCCTTCAGCTTATCAAGAGACAAAAACAGATCGTCAAACACATCGCCGGCTCTTATATCTGTCACTACTGCTATCTTTTTCATATGCTCGTCGCCGGATTTTTCACACAATTCGTAAAATATCGACACAAGCATCGGAGGAATATTGTCCACACAATAGTATCCGATATCCTCCATATTTTTCATTGCTACAGACTTCCCTGCGCCTGAAAGCCCCGTTATGATTATAAATTCCATCCTTCTCACCTGCCGCTGAAAGCATTACTTCAATAACATATCATTTGCCAACAAACTTAACCTCACATTCCAGCTCTACACCGGTCTTTTCTTTTACAACACTCTGTACCTTACTGATAAGTGCTTTAACATCCTCTGCCTTTGCCTTACCGTTATTTACAATAAATCCGCTGTGCTTTTCGCTCACCTGTGCATCGCCCACTGACACACCCTTAAGTCCGCAGTTTTCAATAAGCGCCGCCGCATAATTATCCTTCGGACGCTTGAACACGCTTCCTGCACTCGGACGGTTCAGCGGCTGTTTCTTTTTGCGCTTATCCATCGTATCCTGCATGAGGTAGAATATTTCATTCTTGTTTTTCGGTGAAAGCTTTACACACACGTCAAGTATTGTAAGCTTTTTATCGCTGTAAAAGCTGTGTCTGTACGAAAAATCGTGCATATCACCAATCATTTCACGGATATTGCTGTCCTCGTCAAGATAATGTGACGACACAACTATATCCTTCATCTCTCCGCCGTAAGCCCCGGCATTCATATACACTGCTCCGCCCACAGAACCGGGTATGCCCCACGCAAATTCTGCACCGCCAAGACCCTTATTTTTTGCAAACAGACAAAGCTTCGCAAGACTTACACCAGCGCCGCATTTTATAATATTGTCCCCGTCAAGTGCTATCTCCTCAAAATCGCCGCCCAATTTTATAACTATTCCGTCCATGCCAGCGTCACTGACAAGAAGATTTGAACCAAGACCAATAATAAAATATTCAGTATTTTCCTCTTTGCAAAGAGCTATTATTTTTTTCAGTGACTCAATAGTATTAACTTCACAGAAGCAGTCTGTTTTTCCGCCTATGCGAAAGCTCGTATGAAGACTCATCGGCTCGTCAAAATACGCATTGCAGTCCTCGTTGATTATCAGGTTTTTCAGTTTTTCGCTTATCATATCTGTCTCCTCACGGTATTCACTCAAAATTCTATCAGTTTCACATCATTAGCTTCTTCCTCCGGATATTCAAGTCCCAATGCGGAGAAAAGCTCTCTTGCGGCATTATATCCCATCTTTCTCTGACGGTTATTCATAGCCGCTACTTCAATAATAACAGCTAAGTTACGTCCGGGCTTTACAGGTATAGTAACTATCGGTATCTGATTGCCCAGTATTTCCGTCATTTCACTGTTCATGCCCATTCTGTCATAAACCTTTTTATTATCCCAAAGCTCAAGGTTTATTACCATGTCGATTTTTTCCGTCAGCTTAACGGAACCCATACCGAATATCCTTCTCGCGTTAATAATACCTATGCCTCTCAGTTCAATAAAATGACGTATATTTTCCGGTGCTGAACCAATAAGCGAAGTATTTGATACCTTTCTTATCTCGACTGCATCGTCTGCTATAAGACGGTGTCCTCTTTTTATAAGCTCGATAGCAGTTTCACTTTTACCAACACCGCTGTCGCCTACCAGAAGCAGACCTTCACCGTAAACCTCCACAAGAACGCCGTGCCTTGTAACTCTCGGCGCAAGTTCCAGATTCAGAAGATTTACAAGAGCCGCAGATACAGCTGATGTAGGCTCGGATGTACGAAGCACAGGTATCTTATATTTTTCTGCCGCAGACATAAGCTCTCCGTAAGGGATTATACCTCTCGTCACTATTATAGCCGGAGGATTGAGAGCAAATAGTCTGTTAAGAACATGAAACCTCTGTTCGGAACTGAAACGGTTAAGATAACTGTTCTCCGTATTTCCGAACAGAATTATTCTTGCATTGTCAAAGAAGTCAAGAAATCCTGTCAGTTCAAGACCGGGACGTGTAAGATCCTTTGAAAAGATCTTTATCTGATCCGGATCACCCGGCATATATGCCACATCAAGTCCCACATCTTTTATGATCTTTGATAATTTGACCGAAAACTTGGTATCCATAATACTACACACCTGCTTTCCCGGGGAGCATCATGTCAGACGCCAATCCCCTGATATTTATTCCATAAGGTCTTCATCGTCCAGACCGGCAAGCGTTTCCTTGGGATGATGAGCCTGTTTAGCCTGATCGTAGACCTTTTCTATACATTTTGCCATATACGTACAGTTAAGATTCTTTAAGCTGTGTCTTATTGCATAGCGCAGATTTTCCTTTTCACCCTCAGAAAAAAACGACAGCTTTTTCAGATATTTTACAAATTCTCCATCACTCTTATATACAAATCCGTTCACATTATGCTTTATCATGCTGTACACATATTTTTCCTTGTCTTCCTTTACAAGGACCGGAAGACCGCAAGCCATCGCCTCAGCAAACGACATGGACAGAAGACCGTCATCCGCTGAACACACATATATATCGCACGAAGAAAGAATCCCCGGCATAATACTGTGCGCCAGCACTCCGGCGAAATGCACCCTGTCGTTAAGGTGATACTTATTGGCATGAGTGCGAAGATATTCGCTTTCCGTTCCTCCGCCGACTATCAGCAGATGGATATTATCCTCAAATCTCAGCCGTCTGCGGAAAATCTTCAGCATAAATTCTATATTCTTAGCCACTGTCAGATCACCGGCAAAAACAGCTACCGTTGCATTTCTTGGTATCCCTAATTTTTTTCTGATCTTCATTTTTGCGGCATGATTTATCCTCTTATAATCAAATCGTTTTTTATCGGTAGCAACAGGCGTAAGGAGTACCTTTCTTTTTCTGTTTGCATTGCGGATAAACAAAGCCGCCCTTTTATTGGATGATGTAACAGCCTGACAATTATCAAGCATATCGCAAAAATGACGTTTCTCAAAAAATGTTTTTATCTTCCATATAAGCTTGGACTTATCAGAAAAACGATCAGCAAAATTATCTATAACAGAGAATACCACCGGACAGTGAAAACGGTCTGCAATTGATATTCCCATATAACCTATTTTTGTATCAGTCAATATATGTACCATATCCGGCTCAAAGCCTCTTAGAAAACGTATGACATGAACATCATTTATATCCTTGCATTCATACCCGTACTTATTCCACGATCTTTTTGCCGGGCAGCGTATAATGCCTTTTTTTATTGAAGCTTCTGTAGTATGCAGTGAAGAAGTGACTATTACCACCTTATGCCCTCTGCTTTCCAGACCCTTTCGGAGAACCTCCGCATAGGTGGATATTCCGCTTATGTAGGGAGTCAGCACCTCTGTAAAAATAACTACATTCATATTCTATCACCAGTTAATCCAATTCATAATGATCCATAAACATCATTCTTTTATATTATAACATATTCTTTCAATATAACAAATACTTTTTTTATATTTTTTCACCGGCGAGCCGCGCCCGAAGGAAGTGCCCTTGGGGTGCTGAACCCTTAATGTAAGACTTTTTTCTTAACGAAGTTATCTGATGCTAATATTCAATTAAATAATTAAAAAAGTTTCGCGCAAGCCTTTTCAAAGGCTTGCGGTTTCCAAAGGCAGAGCCTTTGAAAAGGGGTTCGGGGGGTGAAAGCCCCTGATTTCTGAAACTCTGAACAGTTTACGTTTTATTGAATATCAGTATAAGTCATAGTCATAGGTGAAGCAAATAGCCGCATAAAAATGCCGCCCCTGATGCGGACAAGGCAACAACTATCAGCGGAAGATCAAAGTATGCCAGCACAAGTGCAACAGCTGTACCGGCTATAGCTGTCACAACATTTCCTGTGCTGTAAAAAATAGCCGGTATCGTCATAGCGCTCAGCACAGCATACGGTACATAGTACAAAAAGCTTCTAATAAATTTTGACTTTATCTTTTGTCTGAAAAATGCAAAGGGCAATACCCTTATGAGATATGTGACTCCTGCCATCACTGCAATATATATCCAGATACTCACTGTTCATCGTCCTCCTTCCGGGGAAAAAACAACGCACCTGCTGCCGAGCCGACAAGAGCGCACATTATAACAGCAAAACCGCCTGACAGTCCCGGAACAAGATATCTGCACACACAGCTGAGCGCCGCCGATATGATAACCACCATGAGTATGCTTTTTTCCTTTCTCGAAGGCGGAACAATAATTGCAAGAAACATTCCATACAGCACAATACCCAATGCCGCTGTAACAGAATCCGGCAGTATCTCCCCTGCCGCCGCACCGAGAAATGTCCCCAATACCCATCCGACAGTTGACACAAGTGTAACACCGTACATATACTTTGCCTTAAGAGTTCCTTTTACCGTAGAACATACCGCAAATATTTCATCTGTTATTCCGTAGGCGGCTATAAGTCTTTTCGGAAACGTGAAGCTTTCGTCCAATTTCTGCGAAAGAGATATAGCCATCAGCGCATACCGTATATTTATAATAAGCTGAACAAGAGCCATTTCCAAAAGCGTTCCGCCTGCCGCAATAACGCTGACCCCCTGCGCCTGTCCCGCCGATGTAAGATTCGTAAGCGATATCATGAACGCTTCAAAGACCGACAAGCCTGCTCCCGCCGCCATTATTCCGAAACCAAACGACACCGACAGATATCCAAGCCCTATAGGTATACCTGCTGCCATTCCCTTTGTAAATTCCGATTTCATTTATCCCATGTATCCCCTTCCAAGCAATGCAGTTGTCAGTTTTCAGTTATAAGCTCAAAGCAGCGGCGTATCAGGCTGATTACTTCTTACGCATAAAAAGCGTATTACAAGAAAAGCCTCCGCTGTAAATAGCTCAGAGCTAAGAGTTCAGAGCATGACACATCAGACTTCTTACTTTTTTGTTGTTTTAAAAGCATTCCCTCACCTGTCATTCCGAGGAACTTGCCCAGCCTGTCATTCTGAGGAGCGACCCTGTCATTTATAGCCGTGACGCTTTTTGACTTGCCGGTAACGATGCACTCTGATATTTTCAGAAACAAAGCGACGAAGAATCTTTCCGGTCACGCTGGTTTAATGAAAAGATCCTTCGCTGCACTCAGGATGATAGGATCGCAAGGCTTTAAGCTTTGAGCTTCCGACTGACAACTGATAACTTACAACTGACTGCTGACGACTGATCTAATTATACATTCTTCTTTCAGTTTAGTCAATAACAAATGCCAGCGTGACGCTGGACTCGCGCCAGTCTTACACCACTTTCTTCTTGGTCGTAACTTTTATGAATCACGGGCTGTGCCATTCCGTTTTTGTTTCACCAAA
>CACXDE010000190.1 GCA_902766305.1 uncultured Ruminococcus sp.
GTGTGGTGTATTTATGAAAACAGTAGCTACAGTACTGCAGATCACACGAGGTCTGCTTATTCTTACCCCCGCCGAGTATGATAAGCCCGAAGGTGGTTTTGCAGCAAAAAACAAACGTTCGTCAGCTCCTACTAATTTCAGTGTACCTCAGATCTTTGAATTGAATGATTCGCTTAAGGATCATCCTTATGAAAAGGCAGAGGAACTTGCTGCTTATGTGAAGCGCTGTGCGGAAAGCGTCAGCATGGAGCTTGGCGATGTGTTTTTATGTATTGAGCATGAAGATGTCCTCATAACAAAGGAGTATAAGCATGCTCCTGCTAAAGAAAAGCTTCTCCCGACATTTGCAAGAGTAGAAGCAGAAAACGTACTTCATCAGGAAGTTGACAAGTATACTATACTGAATTTTGAGTACGGTCAGCAGTATGGTAAGGCAAACAAAACGGACGAGATATCTGCATCGCTTTTTGCTATGGCTACGGGTATTCTTACCGATATAAGAGCTGCTTTTGAGAAAGAGGGTATACGCCTTGTTAAGGTTGCGCCTCCTATCGCTGGTATGCTTTATACCTGTAAGGAGGATGTAAACTCGGCTACAAGAGCGATTGCTGTTATCAGTATGGACTTTGCGGCAACCCGTCTCGTTGTTTTACATAATGGTGCGCCTGTATTCCAGCAGTCCTTCTCAAGCGTTCTTGAGGATGTTGCTGAAATGTTCTCACTTGAATTTGGTATGAGTAAGATGGGTGCTATTGACCTTATCCGTCAGGAGGGTCTTGGTGTTTGTAATAAGTGTAAGTCTGCAACAACAAGAAAGCAGACTATGACAATGCTCGACAATGCAGCTGGTGAAATACTCAGAAACCTGAGAATGGTAATTTCTACAAAGCGTCTCGACATTGATGAGATCGTGCTTATAGATGCTCTTGCAAAGCTGCCGAATATCGCTAACTATTGCCGTCAGGTAGGTCTGACAGCTCCTATGGAGAATATCACAAGACTGTTCTCCGGCGGCGCAAAGCCTCCTATGACTGCTGCGAGTGCGTCAGAAAAGGGCTATGACGTTACTTCCTTCATTACACTTAACGGTGTTCTTACAATGCCTCCCGGAGAAGCTAACCTTCTTATGGGTGAGACAAATGTCGCTTCTGCTATGGCTAATGCCGGCAGCTCAAAGCTTGGAACAGCTATCACAGCAGGTATCGGTGTTGTGGCTGCGCTGTGGATGGTTGTTACCCTCGGCTGGTGGGGCATGCTTGAGATGCAGAAGAATAACGATGAGACCCGTCTTGCAAGCAAGGATTATGTTCCGGCTAAGGAGCTTATAGAGAGAGAGGCTACGGCTAAGTCTCAGTATGAGAATATAGAAGCTAATATGGCTATGCTGCCGAGTTCTGATCTTAAATCTGCTGATGTTGTATCTGAACTTTATGAGCAGGTATACAAAAACGTAAGATCATGTACCGGATTTAATGTGAATAACACTACACATACAGTAGATACTTCCGTGGCAGTGCAGGATATGCAGGCACTTTCCAAGCTGAAAGCGGATATAAATGCAGACGGCTATTTCAGATGGAAGGCTCAGGCAAATGTTTCCAACCAGGTAAAAGCCAAGGAAGACGGAGCAAATCCCATCCAGACATATAGCGCAACTATCAAGCTTGAAATAACCGATGAAACGCTTGCAGCGGCTGCTGCTGAGGCAGAGAAGCAGAAAGCTAACGACCCGACAGCTGATAATCCTAATATCGCTAAGGATGAATCGGATTCTTCGGATTCATGATAGATTAGGAAGATTTACGGAGGTAAACAATAATGGACAATAAACAACAAGTTACTATACCTAAGTTTATATGGGCTTTGGCCGGAATTCTGGTAGTTTGTATTATCTTTCTGATCGCTGTACAGGTTCCTTTTTCACAGAAGATAGACACCTATAATGCAGATCATGCTTCCGCCGAGTCACAGATCAGCGAATATGAATATTATCTGAAAAATGCAGAAACTATTACCGCTGAGGTAGTTAAGATCGAAAAAGAATGTTCTGAAAAGAACGCAAAGCTTTCTGTATCACCTGAAAAAACTATTGATGATATAAGAGACCTTATTGCAAAGCATAATCTTTCTCTCCAGGCTCTTAATATTACAGAGGGTGTCGCTGATAAGCAGGGCGGTGTGTCTGCATCAGGTGATCCGCTGTATGTGTCAACTATCAAGTACAATTTCATTGATACACAGCAGAAGATCATTGAAGCTCTCAGATACTTTGAAGATGAGTCAAAGGGTGCTTACATCCTGAGTGCTGTCAATATCGAGGAAGAATTGTTGGACGAGACTGTAACATCTGGCGAGGATTCCTCAAAGGTATCTGCTCCTTCAGCTCAGAAGCTTTTCGATACTACTTTCACGATCAAGCTTTATTATTTTGATCTGACGAAGAATGCAGGTGCGTCTGCTGCTAAGTCATCATCATCTTCATCAGCGTCAAGCAAGTAATAATAACGGAGTATAATAATGCAGCCACTTGATTATCTGAATTCAACGGCAGGTTTGATCTGGACGATAGCTTGTGTTATATCGGGCTTTGTTCTGACAGCACTTGGATATCTGATGCTTAACCGTATACCGGCAAGCTGGCTTTGTGATTACGGTGAAACACCGTCTGAAGAGCTGCTCAGCGGCAAACGCTTCAGCTACCTGAGGAGCGGTATTGCTGTGTCAGTGCTGATGTCGCTTTGCCTTGTGCTGTGCAGACTCCAGTTCAATAAAGGATTTGATATTTATTTTATTCTTCTGTCGCTGATAATTTTTACAGCAATTATGATCGCGGTGTCTGATCTGAAATATCAGATCATTCCGGATCAGTTTACGATTGCAGTGGGTATCTTTGCTTTGACAGTGAGTGTATACGACATTGTCAGAGGATATAATATTTTGCATTGCGCGTGGTGGAGTCCTTTGGCAGGCGCAGGCATCGGAGCAGTTGTTATGATGCTGATAGACTTCATCGGTATGCTTGTCTATCATCGTGACGGAATGGGCTTCGGAGATGTTAAGCTGTTTTTTGCAGTTGGCATACTGACAGGATTTCCCGGCACTATATATGCTTTTATTATATCTATAATCACAGCTACGGTCTTCTTTGTGGCGATTCTGATAATACGCCGGTTTTCACCGGATAAGGAAGAAGAACAGCAAAGTATACAGACGGATGACAGCGCTTCTTCTGAAGATGATCCGGAAGAAAGCAGCGGCTCTGAGAAAAAAGATATTTCCGATGATACGGATATCAGTAAACATGACGGACAGGATGAAGATGAAACAGATGAAGCTGATACATCCGGGTATCTTGCATTCGGTCCATATATAGCGTTGGCAGTCGGCGTATATTGTGCGCTTTTTGATCTTGTGCAGTATCTTGCAGGATTGTATTTGAGTTTATTTAAATAGTATCTGGTATTAGGAGCTGAAGAAATGAGAGCAAGTAACTTGAGAATCGGACAGATCCTCATAAATTCCGGAGATATCACCGAGGAACAGTTGGATGATGTGCTAATAAAACAAAAAACCAGCGGTGGCGGAAAGCGTGTAGCTGATATCCTTATAGAGGAAGGGATCGTTACCGAACAACAGGTTTGTAAAGCACTCGAGAAACAGCTGTTCATCCCGTATGTGGATCTTGATACGATAAATATCAGCGAGGAACTCGGCGGAATAATCCCCGAGGATCTTGCAACCCAGCATATGGTCGTGCCGATAGAACAGGAAGGACGTTTCCTTACTGTGGCAATTGCTGACCCGCTTAATTATCAGGGTCTGAAGGATATTTCTATTGCTACCAAGATGAAGATCAAGCCTGTAATAGGCGAGGCTTCAAAGATAACCTCCAAGCTGCGTGAATTGTATGCGGCTCAGAAGGCTATAGACGACGCAAAAGAGTTCCTCGAATCCAAGGGCGGCAAGTCTAAGGCTCAGATAGAGGCTGAAGAGGCGGCACAGCAGGATGCGTCAGCAAACGACCAGCCAATCATCAGATTTGTTAATAATATGATAGAGGAAGCAATTTTTACAAAGACTTCCGATATTCATATCGAACCGATGGAAAAATGTCTGCGTATACGTTTCCGTATTGACGGTAAGCTTACAACATATATGGAGACAGCACCGGAGCTTATCCCTTCGGTTACATCACGTATTAAATTTATCGGTAATATGAACATTGCCGAAAAACGTATACCTCAGGACGGCCGTATTAAATACCATGTAGGCGGAAAGGATATCGACTTCCGTATTTTAGTTCTCCCGAGTATATTCGGTGAGAAGATAGTTATGCGTATTACGACCTCTCTGGGAATGGAAC
>CACXDE010000191.1 GCA_902766305.1 uncultured Ruminococcus sp.
GGCTTTTTCAAGGCATATGCTACTATCACGAGGGCAACCGGTGACTTTACTAATGGTACGTTTAATATCATGACAAATAAGGACTATCAGGCTATTATCAACTATATGCAGAGTGATAATAACAGAACTGACGTTGTAACGATACAGTTCCCTGAGGGTTATACGATAAATGATTTTGCAAAGAGGCTTGAAAAGAACAATGTCTGCTCAGCCGAAGATTTCATAAAGTATTGCAGCACAAAGGAGCTTGACGAGGAATATACCTTCCTGAAAAATATCCAGAACGAGGGTCAGAGGTATTATCGTCTTGAAGGATATATGTTCCCTGATACCTATGATTTCTATGTAGGAGAGTCACCGGAATCAGTTGCAAGGAAATTCCTTTCAAACTACCGCCGCAGACTTTATATCACAAGACAGCGTTTTGAGAAAAACGAAAAGAAGATAACTGTTGAAAAGAAAGCAGCTCAGCAGAATATGTCTATGGAGGATGTAATAACTCTTGCATCGCTTATTCAGGCAGAGGCTGCAAATACTGATGATATGTATATCATTTCTTCAATTATATATAACCGTCTTGCAACGGCAAGTACAGGAGGAGTTAATCCAAGGGGTGAAACAGGATTTATGTATCTCCAGCTTGACTCTACGGAGTTCTATCCCTATCGTTCCAAGAGCGAGGTTCCTCAGAGTCTAAGAGCAACATATACAAGTACCTACAGCACCTATGCGAAGGAAGGACTCCCTCCCGGACCAATATGCAACCCAAGTCTTGACGCAATAAAAGCAGCGCTCAATCCGGCTAAGACCGATTACTATTATTTCTGTCATAAACCGGCTTCAAATGGTCAGCAGGCAGTACCGTATTATGCAAAGACAAATGCGGAGCACGTTGCTAACCAGAAGAAGGCAGGACTTATATAAAAAAATAATACTGGATAAACTATTCTGGGGGAAACCCTTTGTTTAAAAACAAAGAGTTATCCCCCAGACCCCTTTCCTAAAAAAATTATATTTTAAAATCGAGTAGGAGGCTGCACATTAATTGAGCAGCCGACCTCTCACACCACCGTGCGTATCGTTCGATACACGGCGTGTGTGTAGTTTAAGTGTAGTATTTTGTATCTTTCGAGTATGTCATAACCCGACTGATGCAATATTTCAGTGCCTGCTTCATTGCCTGATGTGAACTCCGTTTTGGTCTGAATCCGTGAAACTCGAATTTGATAATTGATAAAATAGCTGTAATAGTGTGGATTTTGTGATTCTCTGACCTATAGAGGGAAATATGTTCATATCTGTCACTTCCGTTAATTTTTCATCGTGTCAAGTATATCATAACGCCTCTGATTTGCAATAATTATTTTTGTTATTGCAAAAAAAAATTTTATTATTCTTAAACGTATATAATAACGAGAGGTTTTGAATAATCTGTTAAAATATGTTGCAAATATATATTGACAAATCCAAAAAACCGTGTTAATATATATCCATCAAACAATGGTGTTTGTCCGCTTTAGGATAAGCACCATTGTTTGTTTTTAAGGAGGGATAAAAGTGAAGGATCTGACCAGAAATACAAAGACTATCAACAAGTTGCTGTCAAGATACGGAGTAAAATTCGGTATCTACAAAAACGGCGGATTCAGAGAACAGATCTTCCCGTTCGACCCTATTATGAATGCAGCATCAGGCGAAACTCTTTATCAGGGTATCTCTACATTTATTGAACATTCCTGTTGAAAACTTGTAAAGGAGGCAGTTGATATGGCAGCATTTGACAGAATACTTTCAGGCATACCGGAGATGGATAAGGCACTGGACAATATCAGGCTCGGTGATAATGTTGTTTGGAGAGTATCTGATCTGAGTGAATTCAGATTATTTATGGAACCTTATGTCAGACAGGCGGTAAAGGACAAGAGAAAGATAATTTATTTTCGGTTCGCTGCCCACGAGCCGTTCATTACGGATATTCCGGAGGTAAAAACCATTGAGATACCGCTTTCTCACCGCTTTGAAAATTTTACCGTAGAAATTCATAATGCAATTGAAAGAGAAGGCAGGGATGCTTTTTATGTTTTCGATTGTCTTTCGGAATTGCAGACCGCATGGGCAACGGATCTGATGATGGGTAATTTTTTCAGAGTGACTTGTCCGTTTCTTTTCGTGCTTGATACGGTAGCATTTTTTCCGCTTATCCGAGGTAAGCATTCAGTTCATTCTGTAAATAAGATAATCGACACCACTCAGCTTTTTCTGGATGTTTATACGGGAGAGAAGGATATTTTCGTTCGTCCTGAAAAGGTCTGGAATCGTAATTCGGATACTATGTTTCTTCCGCATATTTTTGAGCCGAACTCAGGAAAATTCCGTCCTGTTACAGACGGCGTAAGATCGAGCAGATTTTATAATATCCTGGGAAAGCTGCGCCGTGGGACAGATGACAGAAATACAGATTCATGGGATCGCTTTTTCAACAATGCAAAAATAAAGCACAGTGCCGGAGCAGATATATCAGAAGAATGTGAATATATGTGCAATATCATGATGACCCGTGATTCAAAAATGCGTCAGATGGTAAAGAAAAATTTTACCCCTGAGGATTATTTTGAGGTTCGCAGTCATATGGTTGGCACAGGAATGATAGGCGGAAAAGCTTGCGGTATGCTGTTGTCCAGAGCGATAATACGCAACAAAGAGCCGGATATAGATGAAACTCTTGAACCGCATGATTCATTTTATATCGGCTCGGATGTTTACTACACATATATAGTTGATAATGGCTTCTGGGATATGAGGATAAAGCAGAGAACCGAGGAGGGCTATTTCAGGCTTGCCGATGAATTCAGGGAGCTGCTGCTGAACGGAAGCTTTTCCGATGTAATGCGTGAGCAGTTCGGTAATATCATTGAATACTACGGTCAGGATCCATATATAGTACGCTCCAGCAGTATTCTTGAGGATGGCTTCGGCAATGCCTTTGCCGGAAAGTATGAATCTGTATTCTGTGCGAACAGAGGAAGCTATGAGGACAGGCTCAAAGAATTTGAAAATGCAATAAAAACCGTTTATGCCAGCACAATGGGGCTTTCTGCCCTCGATTACAGAAAACGCCGGGGACTTGACAAGCGTGACGAGCAGATGGCGCTCCTTGTTCAGAGAGTTTCGGGATCGTATTACGGGTCTTACTATATGCCCTGTGCGGCAGGGGTCGGTTATTCGTATAGTCCC
>CACXDE010000192.1 GCA_902766305.1 uncultured Ruminococcus sp.
ATAGTTTTGCTTGAAGCCGGCAAGCAGGTTCCGGCTGATCTGAAGCTTATCGAAACAGCGGCGCTTAAAATAGATGAAAAGGCGCTGACCGGAGAATCTGTTCCGGTAGAGAAGGACAGCAGCTTTGTTGCAGATGAAAAGACGGGTATAGGCGACAGGCTTGATCTTGCCTATATGTCCACAGTTGTCACATTCGGCAGAGGCGTAGGCGAAGTAAATAAGGTCGGAATGCAGACCGAAATAGGCAAGATAGCTGATATGGTTGATAAGGAAAAGGATAAGCCCTCACCGCTCCAAAAGGGAATGGATGAGCTGAGCCGTGTACTTGGTATAGCTGTAATAGTGATATGCGCTATAGTTTTCCTGATAGGAATGTTACAGGGCAGAGAGGTGCTTGAGCTTCTCATGACGGCAGTATCCCTTGCGGTTGCGGCTATACCGGAGGGTATACCCACTATTGTTACTATAGTTCTTGCGCTTGGTATGCAGAGAATGGCAAAGATCAATGCTATTGTCAAAAATATGCCTGCCGTTGAAACGCTTGGTGCAGTAAGCTATGTATGTTCGGATAAGACGGGTACTCTTACACAGAATAAGATGACTGTTGTCCGTGCATTTGAAAGCGGAAGCTTTATAGAACTGGATACCCTTGATAAAAACAGATATGATACACTGCTTAAGGGCTTTATGCTTTGTAATGACGCAAGTATTGCCTCTGACGGCAGTGAGGTAGGAGATCCTACGGAGACTGCGCTTGTTGCTTTTGCAAAGAAGTACGGCATTGAAAAATCTGATACAGAAAAGACTATGCCGAGAATAAATGAAAAAGCATTTGATTCAGACCGCAAGCTTATGACTACTGTTCATAAAAACGGCAGCAAGGTTATCTCATACACAAAGGGTTCTACAGATGAGCTTCTTACAAGATGTACGCATATTAACATTGACGGAAAGGTGCGGACTATCACACAGGATGACAAAGATACCATTATGAAAGCAATGTCCGATATGTCGGCTGACGCACTCAGAGTACTGTCGCTTGCAGTAAGAGACGGAAACGAAAATGCTGACGAAGAGGGACTTACATTTATCGGTATGATAGGAATGATAGATCCTGAAAGACCGGAGGTTGTTGAATCAATAAAAACATTCAAGAAGGCAGGAATAAAGACAGTAATGATCACAGGCGATCATAAGGATACAGCGCTTGCAATTGCTAAGAAGCTTGGTATCGCTGAGCGCCCGGATGAATGTGTCATGGGTCATGAGCTTGACGAAATGACGGATGAACAGCTGAAAGACAGGGTTACAGGGCTTTCTATATTTGCAAGGGTTTCACCTGAACATAAGGTTAAAATTGTAAAGGCGATACAGGCAAACGGAAATGTCTCAAGTATGACGGGAGACGGTGTAAACGATGCTCCTTCACTTAAAGCGGCTGATGTAGGCGTTGCGATGGGTATTACTGGTACGGACGTTGCAAAGGGTGCGGCAGATATAATTTTGCAGGATGACAAGTTCACAACTATAGAAAAGGCTGTAAAGGAAGGCAGAAATATCTATGAGAATGTCAAGAAGTCAATACTGTTTGCCCTGTCTTCAAATATCAGCGAAATTATTGTAATGTGTGCGGCGATTTTTGCCGGACTTGCCGCTCCTTTGAAGGCTGTACATATTCTTTGGATAAATCTGCTTACGGACTCCCTGCCGTGCTTTGCGCTTGGAGTTGATCCTAATTCATCATCGGATGTTATGAACAAGAAGCCCCGTAAAAACGGAGAATCCATATTTGCTGACGGCGGATTTGCAAAGGTCGGTATTTATAGTATAGCTATTGCGCTTGTGACATTCATAGCATTCCTGTATGTTCCTGTTACAGAGATTATTTCATCGGGAAAAGCATTTTCACTTCAATTGCTTGCGGACAGCTTTGGAAAAGAACAAATTCTGATGAAGTCTCAGACGCTTGCATTCTGTACGCTTGCGCTTGCGGAGCTTTTCCACGCTGTAGGAATGCGTGACACAGAAAATTCTGTATTTACATTCAATCATCTTGACAACAAGGTTATGATACTTGCGCTTGCTGTGGGTGTATTAGGTCAGGTAGCAGTTACTGAGATACCCTTCCTTACAGATGTTTTCGGCACTGTCAGAATGACATGGAAGATGTGGCTGTTTGTTGTTGTTATCTCTCTGCTTCCTGTTCTTGTACATGAAATATGGGTGCTTATAAAGAAGCTGAGAGCTAAAATAAATTCAAAGTGAGTAAGTGATTCGTTGGGGGACTCCCTTTGTTTAAAAACAAAGGGTTATCCCCCAGCCCCCTTTCCTAAAAAAAACGGCGAGCCGCGCTCGAAGGAAGTGCCATTGGGGTGTTGTGGGCTTAATTGTCGGATATCCGGACAAACCCAAGCAACTGAAAAAACAAAATTAAAAGTTTCGCCAGCCTTTTCAAAGGCTGCGGATTCCAAAGGCAGAGCCTTTGGTCGCTGCGGAGCAGCGAAACAAGCTTCAAAATTCCTCGGAAAGAGGGTGTCCCCTTGTGCAGTTTTACAAAAGCTTTGGAAATTTGCTCATTTTATATTAATAAAAAATATTGCAATTTCTAAAAAAATGTTGTATAATTTATTATGTTTCGGGGGTATAACTCAGCTGGGAGAGTGCTTGACTGGCAGTCAAGAGGTCACGGGTTCGAGCCCCGTTATCTCCATTTATTTTGTATTTTATTCAATTTGTAAAATAAAGGTATTGATTTTTCAAAAAAGATGTGGTATAATACATCTGTCGCCTGTTGAGGCGGTCGGATTCAAGACAGATTCATACTTTTGGAGATGCTCATGGGCAGGCGCTGTACGACTGGTTACTGTGAACCATGTCAGGCGGGGAACCGAGCAGCATTAAGCGTGTATACCGGTGCGATACAGTTAGTCTGTTCGTGGGTATCTCCAAGCGTATGACACCGCATGGCGGTCTGTCTTGTTTTTTTGTGTATTGTTCAGAAATGTTGTATGTCACAGGAAGCGCGCATTCGGGAAGGTGAAGGTATGTATAGAGTTTTGTACAGAAAATACAGACCACGCTTTTTTGCGGATGTTATAGGTCAGCCTCAGGTCACGGAAACATTGAAAAGTGAACTGAGAAACGGAAGACTTGCACACGCATATCTTTTTACCGGTTCAAGAGGAACTGGCAAGACTACCTGCTCCAAGATATTGTCCAAAGCGGTGAACTGTCTTGATCCAAAGGACGGCGATCCCTGCGGAGTCTGTGAAATCTGCCGGGGAATAGATGACGGCAGTGTGATGGATGTTGTGGAGATAGACGCTGCCAGTAATAACGGTGTGGACGATATACGATCTTTAAGGGAAGAAGCAAATTTTACTCCGGCAAATGCTAAATATCGTGTATATATCATAGACGAGGTGCATATGCTGTCTATAGGGGCGTTCAATGCTCTTCTGAAAACTCTTGAAGAACCGCCGGAACACGTACTGTTTATTCTTGCGACCACAGAGGTACATAAGATACCGGCGACAATACTTTCAAGATGTCAGAGGTTTGATTTTCACCGTATATCTCCAAGAGCAATTGCGGACAGGCTTTGCTTTGTCTGTGAAAGCGAGGGCGTTTCGATAGATGACAACGCCGCGCTTCTGATAGCCGGTATTTCTGACGGTGCAATGAGAGACGCACTTTCGCTTCTTGACCAGTGCATGGGACGCAGCAGCGGTCATATTACAGAGGAGACTGTCAGGACAACGGCTGGTCTTGCGGATAAGAGTCATCTTCTTTCCATAACAGAGTATATAATGAACAAGGACAGTACTTCTTTTATAGAGATCATAAATGATCTTTATAAAAAAAGTATGGATATGGCAAGGCTTTGTGATGAGCTCATAGATCATTTTCGTGAGCTTATGCTTATAAAGACAATGAAGCAGCCAAGAGATATTATTGTCATGTCAGAGGACGAGTATGAAAAGTCACTCGCTCAGGCAATGAAAATATCACTTGGAGATGTTGTACGCAATATTGGAATACTTCAGGAATCCAGAGAAAAAATGCTCAGAGGTGCTAACCGCCGGATAGAGATGGAAATGACAGCAATCAAGCTTTGCACCGGTGAAGGCGCATCGGCTGTTTATATAGATCCGGCACTCGCAGGACGTGTTGAGAGGCTTGAAAAGGCTGTCGCCGGTCTCAGTAAGGGAACGCCTGTTTCAGTACCGGAACAAACAGCGGCAGTACGCAGTACTATACTTTCGCCGGCACAAAGGCCAAGCAGTGACCGGATGGAGGAACTCAGAAAAAATGCTGTCCCTATGTCAAGATGGGCAGAGGTTATTGAGGAGATAGGAAAGTTTTCGCCGACTGTAGCTGCCGGCTTTGCGGGCAGCAAGGCATATGTTTCAGGAGACTATATTCTGGTGGATTCTGACAAAGATATTTGTTTTGAACAGCTGCGCAGATCCGATCTGAGAGGAAGAATAAAGGATGTTATCCGGAATATGACAGGACAGGTCTATAAGCTTGGGAGATATTCGTATCCGGACGAGCAGAAGAAGGATGATCCGCTGTCTTCGTTCCTCAAGGGACTGAGTGATTCAGGCGTAACTGTAAAAGAAGTAGATAACGGTAACGGCTGATTAAGCCGGAAATAAAATCAACGGAGGTCAATTAAAATGAAAGCAAGATTACCTAAAGGATACAGCAATGGCGGAGGAAATACTAATATTCAGCAGCTTGCACGTCAGGCTCAGAAAATGCAGGAAGAAATGGACGCAGCAAGCAAGGAGCTTGATGAAAAAGAGTATTCTGCTGCTGCAGGCGGCGGAGCTGTAAAAGCGGTTGTAAAGGGCAGCCTTGAGATAAAATCTCTTGAAATCAGCAAGGATGTAGTAGATCCGGATGATGTAGAAATGCTGAGTGACCTGGTTATGGCAGCAGTTAACGAGGCTATCAGAAATGCAAGAGACGAGAAGGCTGAGACTATGGATAGAATTTCCGGCGGCCTCAATGTTCCGGGACTGTTCTGATAATGGCAGGCGGTTTGCGTTTGCCTTCGCTTGATGAGCTTACTGACCGCATTCACAGTCTGCCCGGAGTAGGCGCAAGGACGGCTGAAAGAATAGCTTATCACATCCTTGAAATGGATGATAAGGATGTGGATAAGCTTGTCAGTTCGATTGAAAAGGCGCATAACGGTATACACAGGTGCAGTATATGCGGAAATTATACCGAACGTGATATATGCGGCATATGCTCTGATGAGACGAGAGACAAGTCCATTATCTGCGTTGTGGAAAAGCCTAAGGATATTATATCCTTTGAGAAAAGCAAGGTGCTTCATTGCAATTATCATGTTCTTCATGGGCTGCTGAGACCTTCCGTGCGGATAAATACATCTGATATGCGTATAAATGAGCTTATCCTGAGAATAAAGAAGGATGGGGTAAAGGAAGTTATCATGGCGACAGATATGTCTGTTCCCGGTGAGGCTACTGCTATGTATATAGCTAAGCTGATAAAGCCTGTCGGTGTAAAGGTGACAAGGCTTGGGTTCGGATTGTCTGTGGGTGCTGATTTGCAGTATACGGATGAGGTTACTTTGGCAAGGTCTTTGAAGTCGAGATCAGAGTTATGATTTACGGTGGTCATTATGGCAAAAAAACAAGCTGACA
>CACXDE010000193.1 GCA_902766305.1 uncultured Ruminococcus sp.
CCCTCGATTCCTTCAAAACAGAAGTTGACATTTCCTGGCAGTCTGTTTTTAGCGTCACCGTTCAGAGCACCATGAGGAATTTCCTGCAATCCGCTGATCAGCTTATTTCTTTTTTGTGTCAGCACAGCTGCATTCGCTTCCATTTTCTCTGCCGATTCTTTGAGTGCTGCCGCCATTGCTGCGACACCTGCTACATTTTCTGTTCCTGCTCTTCTGCCTCGTTCCTGTGCACCGCCTTCAATGAGATTTGTCAGGCGAATACCTTTTTTGGCATAAAGAAAGCCGACTCCCTTGGGACCATGAAATTTATGTGCAGAAGCAGACAGCATATCAATATTCTGTGCTTTGACATCAATCGGTAAATGGCCAATTGCCTGTACTGCATCAGTATGGAACAAGACATGATGTTGTCTGCATATTGCGCCGATTTCCGTAATGGGCTGTATTGTACCGATCTCATTATTTGCATACATAATAGTAACCAGGCATGTATCTTCCCGAATGGCTGCTTCCACTTCTTCCGGCAATATCAGACCGTTCTGGTGTACGTCCAGAAGCGTGACTTCAAAACCAATTTTTTCCAGCTTTTTCAAAGTATGCAGAACGGCATGATGTTCAAATGCAGAAGAAATGATGTGTTTTTTGCCGGCTTTTCTGCCGATTTCTGCCGCTGACAAGATTGCCTGATTATCCGCTTCACTGCCTCCTGAGGTAAAAATAATTTCTTTCGGCTCAGCATTGATCAGACCCGCTACATCTTCTCTTGCTTTCTCAAGGACTTCTTTTGCTCTTTGACCCATTCTGTAAAGGCTTGATGGATTACCGTAGGTTTCATTCATTACGGAAACCATCGTATGAATAGCGACATCACTCATTTTTGTAGTCGCAGCATTATCAGCGTATATCACTGTAATAAAACCCCTTTCATATTTTCTGTTTTGCATTATACACCTATCAACCTACTTTGTCAATAGGTAAAATAATTCTTGATTTTTCTCATTGCCTTGCGTTATAATAGTTGAAAAAGAACAGAAAGGCGGTATTCAATATGATTTCTACAAAGGGACGTTATGCTATTCGTGTGATGATTGACTTGGCAGAGCATGATAACGGCGGTTATATTCCGTTGAAGGACATTGCCACAAGACAGGAGCTATCTAAAAAGTATCTTGAGATTATTGTAAAAGACATGGTCGCCGGCGGACTGCTTGTTGGTGCCAGCGGAAAGGGAGGAGGATATAAGCTTTGCAGAAAACCGGAAGAATACCCTGTTGGTGAAATACTGGAACTGATGGAAGGAAAATTATCTTCGGTTGCCTGTCTTGCAGATAAGAATGTGGATTGTCCCAGAAAATCGGCATGCCGCACTCTTCCAATGTGGACGGAATACGACCAGATGGTACATGATTTTTTTTACAGCAAAAAACTTTCTGATTTGATGAACAGCAGCAAATAACTTCTGAAAACGGTGACTGGCAGCTTTGAAAAAATCTGTCAGTCATTTTTTATATATTTCGAGAGATAAGATTCATAAAATTCTATAAAAGAAAATAAGAATAGAATATTGACAGCATAAAAATTTTCTGTTATAATTACCTACCGAGTAGATAGGTGAAATATATTTTAGGAAAGCGAGATGATTTTATGCTTTTTGATTTTGACAACGAAACAATCAAAAGATATATTACGCAGGCTGATTTCGGTATTGAAAGAGAAAGCCTCAGAGTCTGTTCTGACGGCACATTGGCGCAATCTCCTCATCCTTTTAAAAACCATAAAAACATTGACCGTGATTTCTGCGAAAATCAGGTTGAACTGATTGGAGATGTTTTCTGTGAACCGGAACAGGTCAACGAACAGCTTCTGCAGCTGCTGAAACTGCTGAATACAGAGCTGCTGAAAAGAAATGAATTGCTCTGGCCGTTTTCCAATCCTCCCAGAATCAGTGGTGAAGATGAAATTCCTGTGGCAGAGTACAGCGGCAGTCTGCAGAGTAAGTCCGTCTATCGGCGATATCTGGCTGTTAAATACGGAAAGAAGAAAATGCTGTTTTCCGGTATACATTTGAATTTCTCCTTTTCGGAAAAGCTACTTCAGGCGGCTTATGATCAAAAGGGGACAGGTACTTTTACGTCATTTAAAAACGATTTATACCTGCGTCTTTCCAAACGTGTGATACAGTATGCGTGGCTGGTGGTATTTCTTACAGCGGCAAGCCCTGTTTCTGACAGTACGATAGGAACCGGCAGCAATATTTACTCTTCTATCCGCTGCTCTGAGAGAGGCTATTGGAATTTTTTTACACCAATACTCAATTACACGGATATCAAAAGCTATGTCAGCAGCATTGAACGATATATAGAGGACGGTAATCTGAGGGCAGTATCAGAATTGTATTACCCTGTCCGTTTAAAACCCCGCGGCGAAAATAGCCTTGAGGCGTTGGCGCAAAAAGGAATTAATCATCTGGAATTGCGTGTGATTGATGTCAATCCTTTGTCGCCTACCGGTATTTTGACCGAGGATATTCGTTTTATTCACCTGCTTTTTCTTTATCTGGCCAGCCTGCCTGACTTTGCTTTTAACAGTAGTGAGCAGCTTCAGGCAATCAAAGATATCAAAACAGCGGCAATTTTCGGTGATATATCTGTCAGAAAAAAAGCTGTTAGAACATTGGAAGA
>CACXDE010000194.1 GCA_902766305.1 uncultured Ruminococcus sp.
AAATGTAGTATAATAGGCTTGTCTGCGTTTTGAGCGCATATTATGTAATGGAACCTCTTATGTTTGCTCAGATCAGAAAGAATTGAGGAGGAAGGAAAAATGAAACTTCATGGTACAAAGGTACCGCACAAGAAGAATACTGCTGATTTCCAGCCGATCCGTCTTGGTGTCCCGAAAACAGTTACAATACCAATGTCAATGCACATCGGCAAGCCTTCAAAGGTCACTGTCAAAAAGGGCGATGCCGTAAAGGTAGGACAGCTTATCGGTGAGGCTGACGGCTTCGTTTCTTCAAATATTTTCTCCGGCGTTTCCGGTAAGGTGCTAAGGATCGAGGAAAAAATAGCATCCAACGGTTCAAGGATTGAAAATGTTGTTATTGAAACAGACGGCAGACAGGATGTTTTTGAGGGTATTACTCCGCCGGTTGTCAAGGATTTTGAATCCTTTGTCGCAGCTGTCAAGGCAAGCGGAGTTGTAGGACTCGGCGGAGCTGGTTTTCCGTCTTTTGTAAAGCTGAGTGTCAAGGATCTGTCGAAGGTCGAGGCTGTGGTTATCAATGCAGCGGAATGTGAACCGTATATCACCTCTGATACAAGAACAATGCTTGATAAAAGTGAATATGTTTTCAAGGGTATTGACGCTATCAGAAAATATATGGGAGTAAAAAAGTTCATTATAGGTATTGAAAGCAATAAGCCTAAATCTATTGCAGCAATGAAAAAACTTGCTGATGAGGTAGAGGATGTTGATGTAAAGGTAATGCCTTCACTGTACCCACAGGGCGGCGAAAAGGTACTTGTATTCAATACAGTCGGAAGGGTCATTCCAAAGGGAGGACTTCCTCTTGATGTCGGTGTTATCGTTATCAATGTTACAACACTGGCTTTTGTCGGAGAATACCTTGAAACCGGTATGCCGCTTATTGAGAAGTGTATAACTGTTGACGGCTCTGCTGTAAAGGATCCGAAAAATGTTATCGTACCGATCGGTATGACGATGAGGGATGTCTTTGAGGCAGCCGGCGGCTTCAAATCAGAACCTGCAAAGGTTCTTTATGGCGGTCCGATGATGGGAATTGCTGTACCTTCACTGGATGAGCCTATACTTAAAAATACAAACGCTATAATAGCTATGGATGAAAAGGAAGCAAAGCTCCCGGAAACAACAGCCTGTATAAACTGCGGCGCCTGTCTGACACATTGCCCGTTCAGACTTGACCCCAGAGCTATCGCAAGAGCTTATAAGCTGAATAACGGCGAGGAGCTTAAAAAACTCTGTGTGGATCTTTGTATGGAGTGCGGCTGCTGTGCTTATATATGTCCGGCGAACCGTCCTCTTGTTCAGACAAATAAACTGGCTAAGATCGTGCTGCGTGAGTATCTTGCAGCAGAAAAGGAGGCTAAGAAATGAGTAAACTTATATCTTCCGTTTCGCCGCACTTTTCAAGCAAGAGAAATACTCAGAATATAATGCTTGATGTCGTTATTGCTCTGATGCCTGCGGCTGTGGCTTCTGTTGTTATTTTCGGCATAAGAAGTCTGCTTGTTATAGCTGTATGTGTTGCAAGCTGTGTTATCTCGGAGTTTCTGTTTGAAAAGCTGTGCAAAAAGAAAAATACTGTAATGGATCTTTCAGCTGTAGTTACCGGCTTACTGCTTGCATTCAATCTTCCGGTATCAATACCTGTATGGCAGGCCGTACTCGGAAGTGTTGTCGCTATAGTAGTTGTAAAGCAGCTTTTCGGCGGTATCGGACAAAACTTCGCTAACCCCGCTATTACTGCAAGAATTATGATGCTTACCGCTTTCTCCGGTACAATGACAAACTGGGTCTATCCCGGTACGCCTAAAATGACAGATGCAATATCTTCTGCAACTCCGCTTGTTGCTGCGGCAAAGGGTACAACAGCTATGATGCCGTCTTACCTTGAACTGTTTTTAGGTACTCACGGCGGATGTATAGGCGAAACCTGCGCCCTGGCAATAATCCTCGGCGGAGTATATCTGCTTGCAAGAGGAGTAATAAGCTGGCATACACCTGTTGCTTTTATTGGTACAGTTGCGCTTATGTCACTTATCTGCGGCAAGGATGTACTGTATCAGGTACTGTCCGGCGGACTGCTGCTCGGAGCTGTATTTATGGCTACGGATTATTCAACAACTCCTCCTACAAAAATGGGCAAAATAGTTTTCGGCATAGGCTGCGGACTTATTACAATACTTATCCGTTTCTGGGGCAATCTTCCGGAGGGTGTTTCATTCTCCATCCTTCTTATGAATATTCTTACACCTTATATCGACAGGCTTACACGCAATAAGCCGCTTACAGGAGGTGTCAAGGTATGAAAGACATATTGAAGCCGATCATTGTGCTTGCATCGATCTGTCTTGTAGTTACAGGCATACTTGCCTATGTAAATACTGTGACAGCTCCGATAATAAAGGCTGCCGAGGAAAAGGCAGCTGCCGAGGCAAGATCAGAGGTTCTGAAAGAAGCAAAGAGCTTTGAAAAAATGGATGTAAAAGGGCTTCCTGAGGGAGTTACAGAGGTATATAAGGGCAGCGATAACTCAGGATTTGTTTTCATGCTGACCCAGAAGGGCTACGGCGGTGAGATAAATCTCATATGCGGAATAAAGCCTGACGGCAGCATAGAGGCTGTGAAAACACTGAAGCACAGCGAGACAAGCGGCATAGGTTCAAAAGTAGTTGACAACGGTTCAGGCTACAGGGAA
>CACXDE010000195.1 GCA_902766305.1 uncultured Ruminococcus sp.
AAGCGGGTTCTCCTTATCACCGAATTTTTTGCCGGTGATCTCTTCCATTTTATCAATGTACTCCATGATCTGAGCCTGGATCTCATCATTGATCTTTTTGCCTTCTTCATAATACTGAGTACAAGCCTCTGTTGTAATTGTAAAGCCCTGAGGAACAGGGGGACCGATATTGGTCATTTCAGCAAGGTTAGCACCTTTACCGCCAAGAAGTTCACGCATGTCTGCTTTACCTTCTGTGAACAAATAGACCCATTTGTTTGCCATTGGAAATTACCTCCTGATTATAAAAATATTGGAAACACAAAATGACATAATCCGGTGTGTCTGATAAGAACCGAAGGAATTATACAGCACCGGAAAACTATAAATATTGTCAAGGACGTTTCCATACATCGGTTGTACATATTATAACACATCTTTATTATAATTTCTATTGTTTTTTGCAAAAAAATAAAATTTTTTTATTAAAATTTATAAAACCTGCAAAGCACCGCCCTGTTTACGATAAAAGCCCATGCCTTGCAGGTTAAAAATATCTCCCGTCAGCGATTTTATTTTCTGGATCCTGTTCCCTTTACCTTAAGCTTTTTATAATTTTCAAGGGTTTCCTTTGCCCATTCCTTACCAATATTCAGAAATCCGGATTGCTGTTCAACCTTTGAAAAATGTTTATTCACAATGCCGACAGAGCGTTTATAGATATCAAGCCTTGTTGACTGTATGTACGACCTTTTGTCTCCGCCTACGAAAAACTGGAAGCTTACTGTACCGTCCTCCTCGTTCATACCTGTAAAATATCCCGAATGTACATTATAGCCTGTATCCTTTGAAACTATCTCTGCAACAGCAAGCTTTGTAAGCTCCAGCGCCATATCATTATACCCATTCTCAAAGATGACTATTTTTTCTTTCAGAGTATTAATATCAGGAACTATTCTTTTCTTTATATCCGACAGCTCATTATATTCTTCTTCAAGCTTCTGATCCGAAACCTTTTGACGTTCAACATTAGGTATGTAATAGATCATAAATTTATTATCAATATCATTATACAGAAAAGGATGTTGAAACCTTGTTGTAAAGCCGCATTTAACACATTTCCAACGAAAGATACTTTCATCCATGATCTTTTTTCTGATATAAGGTTCTTCAACTGTATTGGTGCTTATAAGAATTTCCGTACTTGTCTGTTGTTTGCACTTTGGACAGAGTATAGACTTAGTAACTATTTCCGGCATAAGATCATCTCCCGTAACCTATTTCTTACAGATCCTTGAGTTTATAAATTCCGGCTGCAGCTCCGACCGCATAACTAAGTAGACCGATAACAGCATCCTTGATAAATGCTGACGAAACCTCAGCATCAGCAAAGAAATCCGGTATCATTGAAACACAGGTGCCAAATGAAACCACACCTGACAAAGCCGTATATATATCAACACCCATACCTATATATATTCCAACGGAAAATAATGCAAGTGATGATACAATTGCAAGAATAAGCTTTACAGGTCTTTTGCTTTCACCGGTAATCATTCCTCCGAAGCCGCCCCCAAAACCGGCAACAGCGCCTGAAATAAACGCAAGCTTGCCTACAAAAGACAGTCCTACCCATAATGCGCCTCCGATAAGACCTCCAAGCAGACCTATACCGAGAGAAATAACTATTCCCAGTCCATCATTTTTTTGTTCCATTTTTTATACTTCCTCTCACCCTGAAATATCTTAATAATTCATATAATGCTAAAATAGCGCATCCAACCGCATAACAGATAATATCTGTCGGATCACATACTGTTCCTACAATAGTGCGTAATACAGGTGAGGTTATTCCAAGCCTGTCAGCGATCTGCAACCCCTGCATAAGCTCAACAGCTGCCGAAAAAATAAAAACATAAAGCGGAAGAAGCCTTACTTTTTCAGGTATAAATATCCTCACAAAGCAGTAGATCACAACCACAACAATAACATCTCCGACATACGGACGAACAAGGCTGTCATGAACAAATACTCCGATCAATACCTCAGCAGCAGTAAGCAAAACAAACAAAGCAGCATAAATTAATCTTTTTATCTTCATATTCAGTCCCTGTAATACAACAAACCGACCTGCCGGAACAAAATCCGACAAGCCGGCTGCATTTATATCAGATAAGCTCGATAACAGCCATTTCAGCTGCATCGCCGCGGCGCGGTCCGATCTTTGTGATACGGGTATAGCCGCCGTTTTTGTCTGCATACTTAGGTGCGATCTCTGTAAAGAGCTTCTTCACAACATCTTCCTTAGTAATAAAAGCCATAGCAGCTCTTTTATTAGCAAGATTTTCCACCTTTGCAAGAGTAATGAACTTTTCTGTCAGTGCGCTTACTTCTTTAGCACGAGTAACGGTAGTTTCGATCTTGCCGTTCTCCAGCAGGAAAGTAACCATAGCTCTGAGCATAGCTGTTCTATGAGCAGTCTCTCTGCCGAGTTTTCTTGTTCCGGGCATCGATATTCACTCCTTTTATGGTAATAATTTTATTCTTCATTGCTGCGAAGTGTAAATCCAAGCTTTGTAAGCTTGTCAATAACCTCGTCCAGCGACTTGCGTCCGAGATTTCTTACTTTCATCATCTCGTCCTCAGTCTTGTTTATAAGATCCTCTACAGTGTTAATATTTGCTCTCTTCAAACAGTTGAATGAACGTACACTCAGATCAAGCTCCTCAATAGTCATCTCAAGAGCCTTTTCCTTGCCCTGATCGTTCTTTTCAACCATAACCTCTGTATTAGTACCCTTATCCGAAAGGTTCACAAACAGATTAAGA
>CACXDE010000196.1 GCA_902766305.1 uncultured Ruminococcus sp.
CTCTTTCGTCTGCTTTGACAGAAATTAGTTATGGTTGTTTCATTGGTTGTGAAAGTTTGAAAAGTATAGTAATTCCGGCTGGAGTGACTAAAATTGATAATCATGCTTTCAAAGGCTGCACAGGGCTATCAAGTGTTTCTATTCCGTCCAGTGTGACAAGTATAGGGCATTATGCGTTTTTTGAATGCAGCAGTCTTACGAGTATAACGATTCCGAACAGTGTTACAAGTATAGGTTATTCTGCATTTTATAAATGTAGTAGTTTGACAAGCGTAACGATTCCGTCCGGTGTGTCAAATATTGAGTCATGTGCTTTCATGGATTGCACTGCACTTTCGAGAGCTTATATATCAGAAGGTGTTACAAAAATAGACAGAAATGCTTATAACGGCTGCACTAATCTTAAGGAAATTACGATTCCAAAAACTGTAACTGAAATTGGTGAAATGGCTTTGGGGTATTATTTTGATTATGGGAATTACAGATATCAAAAAGTTGATGGATTAACAATATATGGTCAGAAGAATACAGAGGCTGAAACATATGCAAATAACAATGGTTTCAAGTTTGTTTCAACTTATGTTGATACAGAATTAAAAAATACCTCTGCAATTAGTGCGGCAACAGTAACAGCCGGTACAGAATTAACAATGAACGGTAAGGCAACAGGCGGTACATCACCGTATACATATGCGTATTATTACAAAAAGTCAACAGACAGCACATGGACAAAGATAGCAGGGTACAGTACGGCGACATCAAAGTCTTTTAAACCGACATCAGCCGGAACATATACAGCAAGAGTTAATGTCAGGGACAGTGCAGGAACGCTTGTTCAGAAAGATTTCACTGTTACAGTCAAGGCTGATGCTACACCTCTGAAAAACAACTCAACAGTTGGCGCTACATCTGTAACAGCAGGCACAGCTGTAACACTTACAGGAAAGGCAACAGGAGGTACAAGCCCCTACAAGTACGCATATTACTATAAGAAGTCCACGGACAGCGCATGGACAAAAGCATATGTTACTTCGAGCGGTTCAGCTTATACTAAGTATGATTCAGTAACCTTCAAACCTATAACGGCAGGCACTTATAATGTAAAGATCAATGTCAAGGACGATAATGGCACAGGTACAGTGGTATCCAAAGAATTTACAGTTACAGTAAAGGCTGAGGCAGCTGCTTTGACCAATAACTCAACAATTAGTGCAACAACTGTAACAGCTAATACAGAAGTAACAATGAACGGTAAGGCAACAGGCGGTACAAGCCCGTATAAGTTCGCTTACTACTACAAGAAGTCAACAGACAGCAGCTGGACAAAGGCATATGTGACAGCGAGCGGTTCAGCGTACACTAAGAATACGTCCGTATCATTCAAACCGACCACAGCTGGTACTTATAATGTAAGAATCAATGCAAAGGACGACAGTGGTACAGTTGTGCAGAAGGAATTTTCATTAAAAGTAACGGCAGCACTGAAAAACAGTTCAACGATTAGTTCAACAAGCGTATCAAAAAATACAGCAGTAACTCTGATGGGCAAGGCAACAGGCGGTACAAGCCCCTACAAGTACGCTTACTACTACAAAAAGTCTACAGACAGCTCATGGACGAAGGCATATGTAACTTCAAGCGGCTCAGCTTATACGAAATATGATTCAGTTACCTTTAAGCCCACAGCATCAGGTACATACACTGTAAGAATAAATGTCAAGGATAAGTACGGCGAAGGTCAAGTTGTATCCAAAGAGTTCACGCTCATGGTGAAGTGATTTTACGTGATAGTGGAAAGTGGCAGCTCTCGGCTTGTATAATTCCACTTTCCACTTTTTACATTCCACATTAAGAAAACCCCTCCGTCAAAAAACGCTCAAATAAAGGGGACTGATTGAATGATAAGAAAAGATACTCTTTATATATCGGATCTTGATGGTACGCTGCTCGGGAAGGATGCAAGGCTGAGCGAAAGAACGACAAAAATTATAAGTCAGCTTATAGATGATGGTCTGCTTTTTACAGCCGCTACAGCAAGAAGTCTCAGCAGCGTACCCATACTTGAAAAGCTGCGTCTTCGTATACCGTGCGTTCAGCTTAACGGTGTGCTGATGTATGATTTTCCTAAGGGACAATATACAGGATGTACCCCTATTGATACTGAGTCGGCAAGAAGTGTTATAGATGTTCTGAGAAAACACGACCGTATGTCGTTTGTATATAAGGCAGATGATACATATGGTATTCACGTTGAGTTTGAAAAGTTGACTAATGATGTGGAACGCAATTTTTTTGAAGTCAGAAAGGACAACGACTATAAAAGCTTCAGCCGTACAGAACATATAACAGTATCTGATGATGATAAGGTTATATATTTTACAATGGTTGATGAATACAGCCGTCTTTCCGGAATATGTGATGAGCTGAAACTGATACCCGGAGTGCGTCCGACACTGTACAGTGATAATTATTCTGATATGTATTTTCTTGAGGTGTTCAGCAGCCGCGCGACAAAAGCTCTGGGCATGATGAGGATAAAGGAGCTTACCGGCGCAAAGAGAGTAGTTGCTTTCGGCGACAATCTTAATGATATGGAAATGCTTGCGCAGGCTGATGTTGGTATAGCAGTCGGGGACGCAGCAGAACAGGTGAGGGAGAGCGCAGATATAGTAATAGGCAACAGCTATGAGGATGCTGTTGCCTTGTGGCTTGAAGAAGAATGCAGATGATCAGAGGTTCAGAAGCTCGTCAATAGTAAAATAAACCGGCTCAAGCTTGCCCCCGCTGTAATAGGAACAGTAATACGCTCCCCCGTCTATGGTAAAAATATTGTCTGAGGTTTCTTCGGTGATTTTTTTGAAGTCAGCAAAAAGCCCGCTGCCGTCAAGCTTTGAGACGCATTCCTTGACTGACCATAAACGGACAAGCAGCTCTGACGGTTCGGATAAAGCACTCGCAGTCTCATATTCATTTACGCTGCAAAAGCGTTTTGCTGTCTGCATGGAAATGAATCTCTTGTCTGCAATATCAACAGCCGTCTGAGAATCTGATATGATGCAGGCGCATGAATTTCGGCAGTGACTGAAATTGAAATGTATGTCCGGAAATTCTTTTAAAGACGGCTTTCCGTTCTTACCGTATGTGAAGTGCGGCTTATTTTTTATACCGTATTCATGATACAGACCTTTTCTCAGCATAAGGTAACAAACGGCGCAGTTGATTTTGTCGCTTATGACTCTCAGCTCGTCCATGCGCTGTACTCTCTGAAGGCTCAGCAGCGGAATTGACTTTTCTGTTATTGTATTATCAAGCTTGTTTGTATTTTCGGTTATGTAAAGCATGATGATTTTCTCCTTTTGAAACAATATAGTCTTATAACAGAATATGATCCTTATCGGGAAGTCCTATAGAATAATAGTCTAACAGGTATATGCCAATATGTCAAATATAAATCGTATATTATGTTTGCTTTGTACAAATGATAATATCAGAGCTGATCAATTTGTAAAAAATAAGTAGAAATATCTGTTTAAATTTACAATTTTGTAATTCATTGAAACAATCATACTTAAAAACTTGCAATTTTGGGTAATGTTGTGGTATAATCATTTGAGTAGTGTAGAAATTGTCCGAATTTGCCGGATGGTCTGTAAAAATGTCCTTTGAATGTTTTGATTTAGTCCGGCTTTGGCGATAAAAGATAATTGTTTGTGATTACGGGCGGAAGCTGCCGTACTGCTCTGCCTAAGAATGAAAAATGTGTACGGAGAATGGCGGTATAAATATGGGACAGCTTTGCTTAGGCTGTATGAAAGAAATTAACGGAGAAAAAATATGTCCTTTGTGCGGTTTTGACAGCACGACCGAGCAGCCGGCTCCGTTTTTGCCTTTGGGTGTCAAGCTTCAGGAAGGAAACTACCTCGTAGGCAGAAAAATTGATAACAATGCTGAGGGTGCAAAATATATAGGCTTCAGCGAAAAAATGGATTCCCCTGTAATTATCCATGAGTTCATGCCGGCAGGTATATGCGGACGTGCTAAGGGTAAGACAAATGTTGTTATCCGTCAGGGGTATGAGGAAGAGTATAAGAAGCTTAATGACAAGTTTCTTGAATACTACCGCAGTATCGCAAGGATGAAGGAACTCAGTGCGATTGCACCGATTTTTGATATTTTCACCGAAAACGGAGTATCGTACACGGTTGAGGAATATTATGATTCAATTCCTTTCACCGAATATGTTGACAGAAGAGGCGGCAATATCGACTGGAATACAGCGCGTCAGCTGTTTATGCCGATAATAACTGCTCTGTCATCCCTGCATGAGGCAGCGATAGGTCACTATGCTGTATCACCGGAAAATATATATGTTCTGCCTTCGGGCAAGCTCAGACTTGGCGGTTTTGCGATAGAAAAGATCAGACGTACTGACTCTGATTCTGAATTTGAACCGGAGCTTATGGACGGCTGCGCCGCAATAGAACAGTATACAGAGGATGAAGACCTCGACGAGGCAACGGATGTTTACGGATTTACCGCAACGCTTTTCTATGCTCTTACCGGCAGACTTCCGGAAAACAGCTGTGACAGAAAGTCAGACGGCAGACTTCCGATACCTACTGCTGTATTTAAAAAGCTTCCTTCTCATGTTGTTACTGCTCTTGCCGGTGGTCTTCAGGTTCCGGCGAAGAAGCGTATCGCTACCTTTGAGGATATGAGGGCACAGCTTACTGCTGCTCCTACAGTAAAGGCTATACAGGCTGAGGCAAGCATGAATGAGCGTCAGAGTGAAGCTGCTGACGGATATGCGCCTAAGAAGGGCGGAGTTCCCGGCTATTCATGGGCAATATTGTCTGTACTCAGCTGTCTGCTTATTCTTGTTGTTGCAGGCATATTCTGGGTAAGAGAGCATCCGCTTGATCTGGGAGTGTTTGCAAATCAGACTGCTGAGGAAGAACAGTCTGCCGAACCTTCACAGGAGGCAGTTGTAGATCCGAATGCTATTTCTGTTCCTAACCTTGTAGGTAAGAACTATCAGGATATAATTGCTAAACAGTCTACTGATTCTGAGTATACAGTAATCAAAGCGAACGAAGAATTGTTCAACGATAAGTATACAGAGGGTCAGATAGTAACACAAAGCCCTGAGTCAGGCGCAAAGGCTGAAAGAGGCTGTGTTATAGTTGTAACTGTAAGTAAGGGAAATGCTAACAGAGCACTTCCGACTATTGCCGGACAGACTGTTGACGCTGCTGTAGGAACATTGAATGAGAACGGATTTATAGCTTCTCCCGGAAGCTATGCGTCCAGCGATACAGTTGAAGCAGGTAAGGTTATCGGCTATGAAAACTATAATGCAGGAGATCTTGCTCCCTATGGTTCAAAGATAAGCATTAAGGTTTCAACAGGTCCTGAGAGATAAAATAACAAAGACAGATATTGCCTTTATTCCGGCAGTATCTGTCTTTAACTATAGATGGAGACATATGTAAGCAAAAATGAACCCCGCAGGTCATATAAAACCGGCGGAGTATCAGGAAAGCTTTTTGATTTTTTCTTCAGTTTTTTGTATAAGGTTGTAAAGCGACGGCGCAAGATCAGGATACTGCCTTGATATAATGTCGGGGGACAGCATGGGGGCGGATAAAACGTCAACTCCCTGAAATCCGTCAGAGCTTCTGCCGGCAGCCAGCTGTTTTGCATTTGATTCTATAATGCTTTGGAGAGCGTCAGACAATCCCTGGTACATTTCAGGTATAACGGAAAACATTGCCTGTGGATTCTTTATGTTTGTCGCATATACAGTGCGTATCATTTTGTATACTGAAACCATCAGATAGGACGATACCTCACTTGTAAGCCCCTTGCTGTTAAGCTGTGACAGTATTTCAAACATAATGCTTACGGAGTTTTGTATAAGCTTCTTGTTCAGGTTTATCAGTGCATTAACCTTGTTTTCCTCACTGTTTGCCGCCGTTTCCCTGTTGCTGTTATCAGGCAGATCGTCAAGCTTAAGTGTTGCACCGGTTCTGTCGGGGGTTCTGCCTAAAAGATAGTCGCAGGAAACATTGTAGTAGTCTGCAATGTGTATCACAAAGTCAAGACCGCATTCTCTTATTCCTTTTTCATAGTGTGACAAAAGTGCCTGTGACACGCCAAGCTCCATGGCAGCCTGTTTTTGGCTCAGTCCTTTTTCTTTTCTCAGGAGAGTTATGATCCTCGGAAAATCGTTATTCATGTTACACCTCTTGACATAAGGAAAATAAAATACTAATATAGTAGTATCAGGTGCGCCACTGTCACTCAGCGCAAGTGTATGCCTCATCTGTGGATACTAATGTACACGATACTGGCAGGATCTCTGTCACGGAAAACAGACCGGGATGAAAAGCAGACAGAAACCGACCTTAATTTACATATAAACAGTAAGTAAATTATATAACAAATAAAACGTTTTGTAAAGTTTTTTGCAAAAGAAAATAATTACAATTTTTTAAGGAGTTTACAAATAATGCAGTCATATGTAATAAATCTTATACGCCACGGCGCTATAGATGAAACGCTTAAAGGAAAATACATAGGAAGGACTGATGTAAGCCTTTCAAAAAAGGGAAGGGAAGACCTTTTATACATACGTGATAACATTGGTTATCCTGTACCGCAGAAGCTTTATTCCAGTCCGCTTTTAAGGTGTACCGAGAGCTGTGAAATACTTTTTCCGGGGCAGGAGATAAATGTTATCAATAACTTCAGCGAATGTGATTTCGGAGAGTGGGAAGGCAGGACAGCAGCTGAGCTTTCAGGCGATCCCCGTTTCGGACAGTGGCTGCAAAATTCCGAACAGACTTCTCCGCCGGGAGGAGAGAGCGGAAGGACCTTTGCCGCAAGGATATCAAGGGGTTTTGAAAAGTTAGTGGAAACCGTTTCCGCAGAAGGTATTACCCATGCGTCAGTCGTTACGCATGGGGGAGTTATAATGACTATACTTGCGATGTACGGTCTGCCGCAGGCACCGGCCTATCAGTGGAGAATGGATAACGGGTATGGCTTTTCTGTCCGTGTCAATCCTTTCTTATGGATGAGGGACAGGGTTGTAGAAGTGTTTGACACCTGTCCGCCGGCACCAAAGGAAGAGTCAGGAAAGCTATGATTATATGAGGAGGATGGTTAATATGGAGTTTACCTTTGAAAAGTGGAATGCAAATTATCTTTCTGATTTTATGGAGGCAATGAAGGATCCTCATTTGTCTGACAAAATGTGTGAGGAGCTGCCCTTCCCGATGGACTCTGCATATGCAAGCGAGTATATAAGGGACAGAATGCTTAACAGTGAGGAAAGGCAGATCTGCCGTGCCGTGGTTTGTGATGATAAGGCAGTAGGCGGAATAGATGTTATTTTCGGGGAAGGCGTATTTGAAAAAAACGGTGAATTGAGCTTGTGGATAGCTAAGGAATACCGCAGAAAAGGACTGGGTTCTGAGGTAATTTCAAAGATCTGTCAAATATGCTTTGAAGAATATGATATTATCAGAATAGAAGCGCGGCCCTACACAATGCACAATGAGGCTATAGCTGCTCTTAATAATTCCGGGTTCCGTAATGAAGGCACGATACGCAGCGGTATATTCAAGAATGGAAAAGCGTATGATTTTGAGGTCTATGCTGTTCTCAAAGATGAATTTCTAAAACGGTGATAATGCGAAAAAATCAGGAGCTGCCCATTTTATCATGCGGCAGCTCCTGAAAAGTTTATTGTGTTTTCAGCTTTTTTCTGTTAAGCCGGGACTACAGCGGCTCTGGTTTCTCCAAGACGTATCCTGTCGGAAAGCATGGCAATAAATTCACTGTTGGTCGGCTTTCCCCGTCCGTTGTGTATCGTGTAGCCGAAATATGAATTAAGTACATCAACGTCTCCTCTGTCCCAGGCAACTTCAATTGCATGACGTATGGCGCGTTCTACTCTTGACGGTGTAGTCTCATATCTCTGTGCAACGGCAGGGTACAGTTCCTTTGTCACAGCGTTTATCATCTGAGGACGGCGTACACACATCATTATAGAATCACGTATATAATGATAGCCCTTTATGTGCGCCGGAACTCCGATCTGATGCAGCATTTCTGTTACGGTGCATTCAAGATGATTGTCGGACACTGAGGAAATAGAAATATCGCCTTTTGTGCGGCTGCTGCAAAAACGTATGATATCGGATATCCTGTCAAGAAGATCATCTGCTGAAAAGGGCTTGATGATGTAATAAGCAGCTCCGGCTTCGATAGCCTCGCGTTCGATTATCGGGCTTGCAAAGTGAGATACGATTACGAACACAGGAGAAGAGTCTGCGCGCATTGTCCTGATTTTTTTTATTACTCCTATTCCGTCAAGTCCGCTCATGAAAGCGTCCATAAGCACAACATCAGGCTCAAAAAGCTTTATCCTCTCGATAACTGTCCTGCCGTTCTTATCACAAAACTCCGGTACAAAACCGTGTTCATCGAAAATGTGTTCGTTTTGTGAAGCGTATTCCTTGCGGTCGTCTGCGATAAGTACTTTAAAAAGGTTTTTCATGTTTGTTCCCCCATAAAAATTGATATTTTAGTGTCTGAAGCTTTTGCTTTCAGAATAACTTCATTCCGGCAAATCAGCAGAATCAAGAAAAAGAGCGTCTGTATCTGTTATATAGGTCTTTTTGTAACTTTATCAAGGCTCTTGTCTCTTGTATCATTGATTTGATATTAATATATTACCACAAATTACCATATTTGGCAATACCTAAAATAAAAATTTTTTTCATGACACAATGTTTTTTCTGATTGACACATATTTAAGCGGTTTCAGCGGTCGTACAATGGTAATATATATAATTTTTTTATAGTTGTCAGCTGTCAGTTGTAAGCTAAAACTCAGAGTCCAGAGAATGACATATCAGGCTTTTTTCTGCTAATATTATTTTAAAGCGTTTCCGCCTCCTGTCATTCCGAGCGTCCCTACAGTTACCCTGCCCACGCTGTCATTCCGAGCGAAGCGAGGAATCTTTTCCACAAACTAGCGTGACCGGAAAGATTCTTCGTCGCTTAGTTTTTGAAA
>CACXDE010000197.1 GCA_902766305.1 uncultured Ruminococcus sp.
CTACAGCAGTGACGTTTTTGACAAGGAAAACGAGAAGTCAAAGAAAAACAGCAGGAAAAATGATCCCGGCAAGAAGAAAAAGCCCCCTGAGTCCTGAATATTTATCCGGTTGTTGGCTGCCTGTTTGTGTGACAGGCAGCTTATTTTTTGGGTAAAGACGATTTATAAAACAAGGTCATTGAAATATGTCACGCAGGAGAAACGGCAGTTGTTAAATTATTCAAATATGTATTGAAAAATTACGGCTTTAGTGGTATAATAATACAGTTAATATGCTTATAAGAGCGTCTGAATTATTTATTTTTCCGGATAGGAAAAAAGACGCCTTGAGAAGGGGAAGAGATATCTATGCGTAAAGAAAATATGTACCGCACACACTTTTGCGGAGAACTGAGAGAGTCCGATATCGGAAAGGATGTCCGTGTTGCAGGCTGGGTAGAGAATATCCGTGACCACGGCGGAGTAATGTTCCTTGATATCCGTGACCACTACGGAGTTGTACAGGTCGTTGTACATGACGACAAGCTCCTTGAAAACATCAACAGAGAGTGTTCCGTTACCGTCAGCGGCAAGGTCACAAAGCGTGATGAGGACACCATCAACCCGAAGATCGAAACCGGTACAGTCGAGATACATTCCGAAAATATCACCGTTCTCGGCAAGGCTCCTCAGAACCTTCCGTTTGAGGTGCAGACTTCAACAGAGGTCAAAGAGGACGTAAGACTCAGATACCGTTTTCTTGACCTGAGAAACAGAAAAGTCCATAACAATATAGTTATGCGTTCACAGCTTATTTCGTTCCTGCGCCAGAAGATGACAGAGATGGGATTCCTTGAAATACAGACCCCGATACTCTCCTGCTCTTCTCCTGAGGGCGCAAGAGACTATCTTATTCCGAGCAGAAAACACAAGGGAATGTTCTATGCTCTTCCGCAGGCACCTCAGATATTCAAACAGCTTCTGATGGTTTCGGGATTTGATAAGTATTTCCAGATAGCTCCCTGCTTCCGTGATGAGGATGCAAGAGCAGACCGCAGCCCAGGTGAGTTCTATCAGCTTGACTTTGAAATGGCTTTTTCAGAGCAGGAAGATGTTTTTGCCGCTGCTGAGGATATCCTCTATGCGGCGTTTACGAAGTTTTCAAAGAAAGAGGTCTCAAAGCCGCCTTTCAGAAGGATACCCTTTGCTGAGGCTATGCTGACATACGGCACCGACAAGCCTGACCTCAGAAACCCGCTGCTTATCAAGGATATAAGCCCTATGTTCGAGGAAACAGATTTTGCGCCGTTCAGGAAAAAGACTGTAAGGAGCATTAATGTTCCCGGTGCTGCTTCATGTTCAAAGAAATGGTTCAAGAATATGGAAGAGTTTGCCCTGTCCATCGGAATGAAGGGACTCGGATATGTGAAGGTAAGAGAAGACCTTACATTTGACGGTCCTATCGACAAGTTCCTCAAAGAGGGCGACAGAGAAAAGCTTATTGAAATAAACGATTCAAAAGCAGGAGATGTTATATACTTCATTGCTGACAGTGCAGATAATGCGCCCAAGCTTGCGGGTCAGATAAGAACAGAGGTTGCAGGCCGTCTTGATATGATAGACAAGAGCAGGTTTGAGCTTTGCTTCATCACTGATTTCCCGATGTACGAAAGAGATGACAACGGCGATATCATATTCACACATAACCCGTTCTCTATGCCTCAGGGAGGAATGCAGGCTCTGCTGGAAAAGGATCCTACAGAAATTCTTGCTTATCAGTACGATATTGTATGCAACGGTGTTGAGCTAAGCTCCGGCGCAGTAAGAAATCATGATCTTGATATTATGGTAAAAGCATTTGAAATAGCCGGATACAGTGAGGAAACTCTCAGGGATAAGTTCAAGTCCCTCTATACTGCTTTCAAATACGGCGCGCCGCCTCATGCTGGTATGGCTCCCGGTCTTGACAGAATGCTGATGCTGCTTGCCGAAGAGGATAACATTCGTGAAGTCATTGCATTCCCTATGAACAGCAATGCTCAGGATCTGCTCTTAGGTTCTCCGACAGAGGTTACAGAACAACAGCTCAGAGAGGTTCATATAAAGATAAGATAAATGCGATTTATTAAAACTGAATAAACGGCTCGGATAACAATTTCCGCCCCACTTATGGCGGGGCGGATTTATATTTTATTTAGACTATTAAAAAGATTTACCTTAAAATTCATTAACTGATCAACTATCCTAATCTTTGAGAAGCTTTTTTCACAGACGCTTTCTGACAAACAGCTTCTTATTTAAAGATACGGATCACAAACGAAAAGAGGAATCAAACCATGAGGAATGTTTTCAGAAAAGCTGCAGCGCTTATTACAGCAATGCTGATACCGATTTGCTGCCTGATGTCCGCCGCTGTTTCAGCCGACAATTCTGCACAGCAGGGAAGAATGAATCTTGATGTAGTATTTGTGCTTGATGCCAGCGGATCAATGCTGCAGTCAGATCCGAATCGTATAGCCATTGACGCTTTCAGTCTGTTTTTGGATATGTGTGATGATTCATGCCGTGTCGGATATGATGTATACACACATATGCTTAAAGCTTCAGAAAACCTGGTGGATATAGATAATAAGGAACAGATTGATGTAATTAAAACCCGATTTGAAAATATTACATATGAGTCAAACGGTGATACAGATATTGCTTTGGGAATGACCGAGGCAATGCGTATCTTTGAAAGATCTGACGAAAATGATTTCAGAAAAAAAGCTATAGTCCTTCTGAGTGACGGCAACACTGATCTTCCTAAAGGTCCGAGGACTGTTGCAGAGTCACAAAAGGAAATGATTGAAACAACTCAGAAGCTGAAAGAAAAGCATATAGAGATTTACCCTATTGGTCTTAACAGCGACGGCTCTCTTGATAAAAAGTATCTCGAAAACCTCTCAAATGCAACAGGCGGCAAGACCTATGAAATAAACGGTTCAGATAAGCTGACAAATACTATCTCAGATATATTTGCAAATATTTCAAATATGAACGGCACTGACCGTGTGATAGAAAATGGTAAGGTTGAAATTGAGGTCTCTGACGACAGCATACTTTACGCAATGATAGTCGTAAGAACTAAGCTGACAACAGAGGATATGGACCCTGTACTTATATCCCCTGACGGTTCTCCGGTTGCTCTTGAAGGAACAGAAAAAGTTCAGATGACGCATACAAAAAGCTATACGCTGATACGGATTTTTTATCCTGAAACGGGAAAATGGACGCTCAAGCTTGATAAAGCAAACTCAGGCAACACCAGCGTAAAACAAATGAACTATTATGCTGTTTATGTAGAACAGACTTCACCGGAAAAAGCGGCTATAAACCAGCCTGTATATGTTGAGGCAACTATCAAAGACAGCAACGGACTTATCTCTGATTCCCAGCTGCTGTCAAGTATCACAATGACAGGAACAGTTTCAGATGCAAAAGGCGGCGAGAATTACTTTGAACTGACAAGAGTAGGAAACGGAAAATATAAGGGAAGCTTTACTCCGGTAACAGTCGGTGATTATGATATTATAGTAAAGGCACAGTCTGATCGTTTCGGAAAAGAAAGCAACCGTTCACATATTGAGGTACTTACTAAACTTGACGTAGGTGATCCCATAGAACAGGCTTTTGCTTTTTTGCGTGAAAATGTGATGTACATACTGATAGGCGCAGCTGTATTAGTTGTAATAGTTATTGTAATAGTACTCGTTAAAAAATAAGGAGGCAAACAGAATGAAAACAAAATTAAGGCGGTTTTTTTCACTTCTGATGTCTATGATGATCATAACAGGCTGTATGATGACATTCACAGCAAATGCTGAAGATGTTTCAGAAGAGAGCAGTACTTCCGCACAGGATGAAGACAGCACCGAAGAACAACAAAGTGAAACGGAAGCCAGCGGAAGCATGAATCTGGATGTTATGTTCGTGCTTGATGCCAGCGGATCAATGCTGAGCGCCGACCCTCAGAAGGTGGCACCGGACGCATTCAATCTTTTTGCTGATATGTGTGATGAAACCTGCCGCATGGGTTATGTTGTATATACCCATAAATTGGACGAAGCTACAGATCTGGCTGAAATAAATGACACAAACAAGCTAAATAATATGAAAAAGAAAATGGAAAGCATTTCATATGATCCAAACGGTGACACTGATATAGCCCTCGGTCTTACAAAAGCCATGAACATACTTAATGAGAGCAGCGATGAAAAGGCTTACCGCAGGAAAGCTATTGTCCTGCTGAGCGACGGAAATACTGACCTGCCTAAGGGTCCGAGAACTGTTGCAGAGTCAAAAGCTGAAATGAATAATACTCTTGCGGCTCTTGCGGATAAAAAAATTCCTGTATATACAATAGGACTTAATCACAGCAATACTCTTGACAAAAAAGAGCTTAACAATATTTCTTCAAAAACTGAAGGCAAAAGCTACGAGACATCCACCTCAGATGAGCTTACAAATATTTTGTCCGATATCTTTGCAAATATTTCTGACATGACAGGAATTGATTGTGAGATTGTTGACGGTAATGTTACTATCGAAATCAAAGACAGTTCGGTATTCTATGTAAACGTGATTATAAGATCAATGCTCTCAGTAGATAAACTGAACCCCGAGCTGAAAGATCCCCAGGGAAACGTAGTCGATATCAAAAACAACGAAGATATAAAAGTAACCTCAACAAAAAGCTATACACTTATAAAGGTTATGTATCCAAAGGCCGGTACTTGGAATCTTCATCTTGAAAATGCCAGCAGCAAAAATTGCAGCGTCAAACAGCTGAATTTTTATTCCGTTTTTGTAAAGCAGAACCTGCCGGAGGATGTAACAATAGGAAAGATACTTCCGATTGAGGTTTCCATAAACGACGGCAAGGGAATTGTAAACGATCTTGACCTTTTGAGAGATCTTGAGATGACAACAACTATAGAAACCGATAACGATAATCAGATTATTAAGCTGAAAAAGGGAACTAACGGAGTTTTCACAGGTGAATATCCCACGGAGGCAACCGGTGTTTTGCGTATAACAACAAAAGCCGTATCATCAAGATTCAAAAAAGAAAGTACAGCTTCTTTCGTAAAAGTAACCGAAATGTCTACAGGCAACCGTGTTACTACAGAAGAGATGGAACAGCAGAAGGAAGCAGAAGAAAAAATAAAAAATGCTATAATATATATAGTTATAGGAGTAGTTGTAGTTGTCGTTATTTTCGTTGTAATTGTTGCTGTAAAACAAAGCAAAGAAAAGAAGCTTCTCCACAGTGTTCAGCATATAGAAGAAGCACCAAAACCAAAGCCTCAGAAAGCGCCGGCACCTGTAAAAACATATAAGAATGATGAGCCTGAATTTAAAGGTGTGGATTATAAGATATATGAACATGATGACCTTGAAAAGCTGATAAATAAAGGTACAGACGACGCATTCTCTGCTCAGAATGCAGATCAGTTCAAATCGGATAAGGAACTTGAAAAGCTTATCAGAAAAGGCTCTGACGATGCTTTCTCAGCTCAGAACGCTGACCAGTACAAGACTGACGAAGCGCTTGAAAAGATCGTAAGAAAAGGTACTGACGATTCTTTCTCAGCACAGAATGCTGACCAGTTCAAAACTGATGAAGCGCTTGAAAAGATCGTAAGAAAAGGTACGGATGACGCTTTCAAAGTCGGTTCTGCCGATCAGTACAAGACTGATGACGCACTTGAAAAGCTTGTAAGAAAGGGTACAGACGACCCCTTCAATGCAAAGGCTGACGACTATAAGGTTGATGATTCACTTGCTTCTCTTATCAGAACCGGCGGCGACGGTCTTGGAGTCGGCAAGGAAGAAGAACATTATGATGATGATAACTATGACGAAACTGATGAGTAATTAAAACGGAGGCAAACATGGTTACTAAGGAAGAAATAATGAAAATAGCTATCCTGTCCAAGCTTTCTGTAAGCGAAGACGAAATAGATAAGCTTACTGAGGATATGGGAGAAATAATCTCCTTTGCGGATACCATAAACAATGCAGCGGACGAGGACAGCGGTTTTGATAATATCAACAACCTTTCAAATGTTCTGCGTGAGGACGAAGTCGTACCGTCACTTGACAGACAGCTGATTCTCCAGAATGCCAAGGACAGCGACGACGGATGCTTTATGGTCAAGAATATCATGAAATAACAGGGGTGAAACCGATGAGTGAAAGTATAATATCAAAGCTCCATGAAGGTCTTGTTAATAAAGATTTTTCATGCCGGGAGCTTACACAGCAATATATAGATGCCGTCCAGAAGGATAATGCCGCACTGAACGCATATGTTACAGTTACACCGGAAACAGCACTTGAAACTGCTGATAAGGTCGATAAAAAAATATCAGGCGGAGAAGAAATTTCTCTGCTTGAAGGAATACCAATGACACTTAAGGATAATATCTCCACAAAGGGTATACGAACCACCTGCTGTTCCAGAATACTTGAGGATTATACTCCTATCTATGACGCAACAGTATGGGACATTCTCAAAAAGCAAAATGCTGTATTGCTTGGAAAAACAAACATGGATGAATTTGCTATGGGTTCATC
>CACXDE010000198.1 GCA_902766305.1 uncultured Ruminococcus sp.
ATTGATTCTGTACAGCAGAGGATTTTCACCTCTGATTCGGGATACAAGTTCTGTACGACAGCTTCTTGCATAGCAAGTACTGCCGCAAGGTGCTTTTCGCCTGACCTGTCAAGTCAGACTTATGCAAAACGTTTTGATAGAATATGCCGATGGGCAATGAGCAAGTACAAAAGGTTCAGAAGTCACATACTTTGAGCTTTGGAATGGCTTTGCTCACTTGCAAAACGAGAGCCCAATATGTCTGCACATTAGGCTCTCTTTTGGATACCTTAACGGGAATACGAAGAACCGTGTGAAGTGAGAGCTTCACGCACGGTTCCGTGAGAGGTTGGCTGCTCAATTAATGGGTAGCCTCCTACTCGATTGTTTAGTAATGAGCTTAATTCTATTGTAAAAAGATTGAAATGATTAGATATAAAGAGAAAAACAGAGAAAATAAAAGAAAACCATGCTTATAGCTTTGTTTTTGACTTTTTTTGACTTTGACTTTTTCTGACTTTAAATATATAATGATATCACAAGGTCAGAGAAAGTCAGAAACGAGTGATCAAATAGATGCAATAAATAACGGGTGCAGGAAACTTGTTCCCTGCCGGGGTCCGGGCGAGAAGCCCGGGCGTGGTTTGGGGCGGCAGTCCCGATGCAGCAAAAAAAGAGGTGTTGGCTGAAATGAAAATGAGTGATCTTGTGGCACAGTATATAATGCGTCTGCTTGACGAAAGTGACGGCAACTGTGAGATAAAGAGGAACGAGCTTGCAAATGCTCTCGGATGTGTGCCGAGTCAGATAAACTATGTTATCACCTCACGTTTTACACCTGAGCAGGGATATATCGTTGAAAGCCGCAGAGGCGGAGGCGGTTATGTCCGCATAATCAGGGTCGAAACGGATAAAAGAGTAACTATGATGCACATAGTTAATTCGATAGGTGATAGTATTCCGGCAGCATCAGCTGGTGCTATAATCGGAAATTTAGTGGAGCGTGAGATGATAAGCGAATATGACTATGCTATGATCGCAGCTGCAATTTCTGACAAAGCATACAGCACAATACCGCAGGAATACCGTGATGCACTTAGGGCAGCAATACTGAAAAACATGCTTATAACGCATATTATGTTTAATTAGGGAGGAATTTTTATGTTATGTCAATCATGCGAAAAAAGACAGGCAAGTACACACATCAAAACCATTCTTAACGGTGAACTGAAAGAATTTAATCTTTGCAGCGACTGTGCAGCAAAGCTTGGTTACGGTTCATTTTTCACAAACTTCGGTTTTGATATCGACAAGCTTTTCGGAAGCTTTATGGATGCACCAAGCAGCGTCAGGAAGACTAAAAGGTGCAACTTCTGCGGTTCAAGCTTTGAAGAAATAGCAAAGTCAGGAAAAGTTGGATGCGCACATTGCTATGAGGAATTTTATGATGAGCTTCTTCCGTCTATACAGAGGATTCACGGCAGGACAAACCATACAGGCAAGCTTGCCAGAAGCGCCGGAACTGAGGTCAAGGTAAAGAATGAGATATCAAAGTGCAAAGCGGAGCTTGAACAGGCAATAAAGACTCAGGAGTTTGAAAAGGCTGCGGAGCTGCGTGATAAAATCAAGGAGCTTGAAAAGAACATTTCTGAAAAATAGTTTTGTATAGAATATAAACAGGGGGTTTTAGTATGAATGAAAAAGCAGGCGTTAATGAACGCAAGGATATAAGTGATGTTGTTATAAGCACAAGGATAAGGTTTGCAAGAAATCTCAGGGACTATCCTTTCCCGTGCAGACTCAGCGAAGATTCAAAAAGACGTGTTGCCGCAACTGTCCGTGAAGCGGCGCTGGGCGGTCACAGCGCATTGTCGGAAAAATTCAGATATATCCAGATGTCGGAGCTTACACAGGAAGAAGCAGTTTCACTTGTTGAAAGGCATCTTGTAAGTCCTGAATTTATTTCGGACAGACAGGGGAGAGGACTTCTTCTTCTTGAGGATGAATCGGTCAGCATAATGATAAACGAAGAGGATCATATCCGTATACAGGTTATCCGTCCTAACATGGATCTTGATGGGGCATATGATCTTGCAGACAAGATAGATACGCTATTTGATGAGCAGCTTAATTTTGCTTTCAATGATAAGCTTGGTTATCTTACTCAGTGTCCTACAAATATCGGTACAGGTATGAGAGCGTCTCTTATGCTTCATCTTCCAGCGCTTAAAGAGAGCGGCGCAATGGGTAAGATAACAGCGTCTTTGTCAAAATTAGGTCTTGTAATAAGAGGTATGTACGGCGAAGGCACAGACCCGAAGGGTTCTGTATATCAGCTGTCAAATCAGGTGACATTAGGCATATCCGAAAAAGAAGCGCTCAGCAACCTCAGGGATATCGCAATGCAGCTTATCACTCAGGAAAGAGCAGCAAGAAAGGTTATGTCAGGAAATATCACAGTGCTTGATACGGTATACCGTGCTTTCGGCACACTGAAATATGCAAAGCTTCTCGGAAATGACGAATGTATGAAGCTGTTGTCATATCTCAGATTTGGCGTTGAGATGGGAATTTTTGAAAATATTGACTTTGACACCATAAATCATCTTATGATAGAGGTACAGCCGGCTACACTTATGAAAAATATAGGCAAGAAGCTTTCGCCTCAGGAGAGGGACTGTATCCGTGCAGAGGTAGTACGTACTGCGCTTCTCAGAAAACAGGTTCCGGCAAACAGAAGGCTTGGTCAATGATAAGATTATTGGCATTCAAAGTACTAAAAAGAGGGGGGTAATATTTATGTATAAATTCAACGGTTTTAC
>CACXDE010000199.1 GCA_902766305.1 uncultured Ruminococcus sp.
ATGGCACTACCCGTGATTCATAAAAGTTACGACCAAGAAGAAAGTGGTGTAAGACTGGCGCGGGTCCAGCGTCACGCTGGCTCAACTGCAATAATGTAAGGGGTTGACAAATAATAACTTATCGTTTATAATGCGGAAAATGAGGTATTTCCCGATACCTTTTTAAAAACGTTTCACTATGATACGATAAAATTAATATATTGAGGAAGATGATAAAAATGGATCTTATACCAAGCTTTTCTGTAGATCATACAGCTATTATTCCCGGCATCTTTACCAGCCGTCAGGATCAGGCAGGCGGCAATGTGATCACAACATATGACATAAGGCTCACAAGACCAAACAGAGAACCGGCAGTCGATGTTGCTGCAATGCACTCTCTTGAACACATCATAGCTACTTATCTGCGCAACGATACCGATTGGAAGGATGAGATAATATACTGGGGACCTATGGGATGTCTGACAGGCTTTTACCTGATACTGAAAGGCAGCCGTTCTCCGCAGGATATTTGTGACTTGGTTATAAATGCGTTCAGGTCAGTAGATGAAACTGAAACTGTTCCGGGCACTGAACCAAAGAACTGCGGACATTATCTCATGCACAATTTAGGCATGGCAAAATGGTATGCTTCAAGATTCGCAGACTATCTTGAGGAGAATAAGGACAAACCGGAAATTTTTGAATACCCGAAAAAAGAACGTCTCATTACAGACAACGGCAAGCATTTTTATGATTCGTAACCAATACCGTACCCATACAGAAACAGACTGCTGCATTTATTTTTGCGGCAGTCTGCATTTTTATTATTCTTTGTATCTACAAATGAAAGTAAGCAAATCCGATGAACTGCACAAACGACTTGTCATTCTGAGGAGCAAAGCGATGAAGAATCTTTCAGATTTTGCTGGTTTTGTGAAAAGATCCTTCGCATACGCTCTGGATGACATCAGGGCAAAACTTTTGTCGTTTACTATATATCATCTGCTATAAAATCTAAAGTGGGTTTAAGAAAAATTAGTGCAAGACTGGTGCGGGATCGGCGGCTCGCCGGTAAATGTATCACATATTTCTTTCATGCAGCAGTTTTCGCAGTATGCTTTTCTTGCGGTACAGACAGCCCGTCCGTGTATGACAAGACGGTGACAAAAATCGTTCGATTTGTCAGGTGGAAGAAGGGGACGGAGTATCTTCTCGATTTTTGCCGCATCCTTGATATTGTGGAATCCGAGCCTTGATGTTATTCTGATACAGTGTGTATCCACAACAACAGCAGGCTTTCCAAAAATATCGCCGACAACAAGATTTGCGGTTTTTCTTCCGATACCTGGCAGCTTTACAAGTTCCTCAATAGTATCCGGAACAACTCCGTCATATGCCTCGCAGAGCATTTTTGACATAGCCGAGATATCCCTTGCCTTTGTTTTATACAAACCGCATGTTTTTATAAGCTCCTCGATCTCTTCAACCTCCGCATCCGCAAAGTCCCTTGCTGTGGGAAAGCGTTCAAACAGGGCAGGCGTTACGATATTAACTCTTTTATCCGTACATTGTGCCGCAAGCCTTGTAGCTATAAGCAGCTGCAAGGGGTCAGTATAGGTAAGTGAACATTCAGCGTCCGGATATTCTTTTTCAAGCAGCTCCACGGCTTTTTCGGCTTTTTCTTTATCAGTCATTTTTTCCCTCCGGATATCATAACCATTTGTAATTCTTGACAGGCTTGTAAAAGTCTTCATCCCTCTCTGCAAGACCTTCTTTTTCAAGACGGCTCAGAAGCTTATCAAAGTTTTCTTCAAACCTTATTACCCGATAGCTTTCACTGCTGCCGAAATGTATCGTAAGACCGATGTATTTTATTTCCGGCTTTGTACAGCTGTCATATGAAACGCTGCTTATTTCGGAAAAATAGTGTCCGGCAGTTTTCTTAGGTGAAATAAAAGAAATCCTGTCTCCGTCAACTTCGATTCTTTTTCCTTTTCCGCTGAGATCCCTTACAGTATTTACAATCGTTGTGATTACAAAAACTGTCAGACCAAGCGTAAATATTATGGAAACCAATAAAAGGAATATCTGATCGGGTTTTATTGTTCCGCTGAGCATATCAATAATCATGAATACAAACAGAGCAGTCAGGGGTATCGCAATAAGAACAATCAGAGCAAGTCTGCCGAACAACTGATTTTTTGTCGGTTTTATTACATATTTTTCGTCCATAACAACACCTGCCTTATTTGAAAAATGTGGAATGTGGAAAGTTGAAAGTGGAATTATTATCAAATCTGTATATTTACCTAAGACGGGTAGTGAGCTTGAATTACTACTTATCTTTGTCATATTGTTTTTTCCAAACACTGTCATCCCGAGATAAACAAGAAATGATTCACAAAATTTGCATGAAAGATTCTTCGTCGCTTAGTTTCTGATAATAACAGGCTTC
>CACXDE010000200.1 GCA_902766305.1 uncultured Ruminococcus sp.
GTAGTTTCTCCGCTCTCAATTCCTACAACTACAGCTTTATTGTCAGTCAGTGACATCATGCTTTCAACGTGCTCGACCGTATGCCACGAACCTTCGTCATTTCCGTCTATGTTGTCAAGGAGATCTACTTGTCCGTCCAGAACATATATTGTTGAATATTTATCTTCGGACTCAGAATCATAATCATCCGGCACCCAGATATATACGTTCAAATCGTATCCTTCAAACTGGAAAGTCTTTGTTTCATATTTTTCATTGTAGTCTGGTTCCTTGCCAACCACATATGGACTCAGCTCTCCGTCTGACAAGTACCAGCCGCTTACATATTCATCGAAGGCAACATCAAGCGTAGGATCATCAGCACCGTAATCAAGGTGTACCATATTGTACTTGCGTGTATCCGCCTGACAAGTGTAGATATAATAATCGTTTCCCTCATCTGTTTTTGTCATCTCTATATCTTCACTTGCTCCGCTCATTGTGTTTATGAACCCTGCGGTGATCTTGTCGCTTTTTCTGCTGTCTCTTACGGTAAGTGTGTACATCTCTCCGTCAGTTTCACCTTCAGTCTTTCTTTCATCGCCCGTACTTTTTTCTGTATCGCCTTCCTCAGTTCTACTTTCATCGTTCCTGCTTGCTTCAGAATTGATTTCCTCCGATGCAGATGATACCGTTTTGTTTCCTTCTTCAGAAGAATTATCGGAGCTGTCCTGTGAGCAGGCAGTCATCACGGATAAAAAAAGTGCCACTGACAATAAGCCTGCGAAAACAGCTTTTGACTTCATTGTAACTCCCCCTTGTAATAATGTTGTTCTACTGATATTTTACGGCAGAATAACAAGTATGTCAACCAACGGTTTTTACAACGATTAAAACCAATGATAAATAATCAACCATATGACGAATTATCAACCAATGTACCATGAATTAAAACAGCGGAAAATTTCTGTCGAACCAGACGCCCCAATGTATGACCTTACTGTCCCTTACCTCTTTTGCACTGCATAGCATAGGTATCACGACAGTTTCGTTATAATATGTATAGGTCTTAATTTTGCCGTCTTCGGTTTCTATAGGTGTACAGCAGGCAAGCTTGATACTGCAAAGCTTTTCCATAAGCTCCTCAGTCCTGCCTACATCCAGACGTACACTGGCGGCTATCTGCGAAAGCGATACGGGAAGATTGATACGTGTGTACATATAGAAGAGTATATCAAGAACATCATTTTCTGCCAGAACAGAAAATGTCTGTGACAGCTGCTTTTTATCAGCAAAGTACTCAGCATAGCCGTTTTCCGGTTCAGGCATAAAAAAGCAGTAGCTGAAGTCCGAATCCATTTTTGCGTTGATCATTCCCTCATCAAAGCTGGCTCTTGCGTAATAATGATAACCGTTTTTTTCCCTGAGTTCTCCAGGTGCTCTTCCGTCATCAACGAAGCCCTTTTTTGCGCTGTCAAGACCGGAAAGACCCAGTGCTGCTTTCCACACAAACGAAAGAAGATCGGCAAAGCCCTCTTTGCGTCCCCTCTGAACTATTTCCTCAATAAGTGCATCTTCAAGTGAAGATACCTGAGTCTGATCATAAAGCATGTTTATTGTTATTCCGAGAGCGCTTGCAATATTTGGAAGCAATTCCGCATCAGGAGAACCTCCTCTCTCCCACTTTGATACAGCCTGGGTCGTAACACCGATCATACCTCCAAGTTCTTCTTGTGTAATACCTTTTTTTAACCGGTATTTTTTTATTTGTTCTCCTATCATACGAAACATCTCTTTTCGTTTTTTTTACATTATATCAAACAATTATGTTATTTTCAACATCCCCAACAAGCCCGGTGCCAGCTCAGGCAGTCGTGTTCGCAGTGGTGCAGTAAGTTTAAATTACATGATCCTCTGCAAAGAGCCGTCCCATTGGTTATGAGAAAGGAAAGTTGCCTAAGCTCCGTGACGGGGTAGTTCCTGCCGCTGTAATAAACAACCATTCGATGGATACCCGTTACAAGATGCTTAAGGATGCACCACCAAC
>CACXDE010000201.1 GCA_902766305.1 uncultured Ruminococcus sp.
CTCTCTGCATTTGCCGACAGTCTTGAAAAGGCTACAATCGACACTATTGAGGACGGCATAATGACAGGCGACCTTTATCTGCTTTCATCACTTGAAAACAAGACAAAGGTAGACAGCGAAACCTTCCTTGACGAGATAAACAAGCGTCTTGACAAGCTTGTAAACGCATAAGTAAAGGATAGTATATTACATTTATTATCAGGGTGAACGGGGATCAACTCTTGTTCACCCTTGACTTTCGTTTGAATTGTGACTATTGTATACAGAAAAGAACAAAACCAATTTTGTAACGACAGGCAAAAGCCTTGTTTTTGATACTGCAAGGGGCGAACACAGGATCAATGTCACAAATCTCAGCGATCAGCTCATTCAGGACAATATTATGAATATTTTTTCAAAGTACTGTCCCAACGCCGCTTTCGGTTATTCTAATGAAAACCTTACGTATCTGCAAAATATGAGAATCAGCTGGCAGCAGACACATCAAAGATAAAATACAGTTTAATTCTTTTCCCGCCCGAAAACGGCGGGAATTTTTTCATTAGTGTAGGTCGTGCAGGTCTATACATAAAGTTCTCTATATAGTATTTTTTATTAAAATTCTGCCCTAAAGGGGTTTTTATATATGACTTACACGACCTGCACCTTTTTTTAATAATTAATAAATGTTTATGTATATTTCCTGTTTCTATGAAATGTATAGATAAGGCATTCATAACAAATAATATTTTCATGATATACAAATTTTGATAAGAATAACTCTTGAATCAGGGTGCAAAAAATGGTATACTTAAACATGTGCTGTTGTACCCTGTTTCGTGAACGGAGGTATAACATGAGTTCCAGAAAAAAGAACGCTGTTAATAAGCCTGTTTTGTCTGTCGCTTCTGATGATAATTCTGAACAGTCAGATAATAGTTTTTCTGAATCTTCCGGGGATTTTCCGCCCTCAGACCATAATTATATAATGGAATCAGGATCTATAATTTCCGTGACAGATGATTACACAATACAGTGCCTTACGATAATTGGTCAGATAGAAGGACATTATATCCTGTCGCCCCAGGATAAAACAACAAAGTATGAGCATATTATCCCTCAGCTTGCAGCAGTGGAACAAAGTCAGCAGATTGACGGTCTTCTTATTATTCTGAATACTGTCGGCGGAGATGTTGAAGCCGGACTTGCTATAGCTGAGCTTGTCGCAGGAATGACTAAGCCTGTTGTGTCGCTTGTTCTCGGCGGAGGGCATTCCATCGGAGTACCTATCGCAGTAGCCGCAAAAAAGTCTTTTATAGCAAAATCAGCTACCATGACGATACATCCTGTAAGAATGAACGGTCTTATGCTGGGAGTTCCGCAGGCTTTTGAGTATTTTCAGCGCATGCAAAGGAGAATAACTACTTTCGTAACTGACAATTCTTCCATTGCGCCGGAAAAGTATAACGAGCTTGCGATGAATACAGATGAGCTTGTTATGGATATCGGTACTATTTTAGATGGACAGGAAGCTGTAGAGACCGGTCTTATTGACGAGATAGGAACACTTAACGATGCACTGTCAGCTCTCCACAGGATGATTGATAAGGCAAAGGGCAAAAAGAAAAAGAAGGAAAAAAATAAAGAATGAATATGACCGCTGCCTTGGGAATATAATGGAAAAGCTTTATATTCCCTTACGGAACGGTTCAGGAGGTACATAGAATGGATATTCTTAACGCAATAATTCAGGGTATTGTTCAGGGACTGACAGAGTTCCTTCCGGTTTCGAGCAGCGGACACCTTAATATTACTCAGCATATTACAGGAATGCAGGAGGATAACCTTTTCTTTTCTGTAATGCTTCATATTGGTACTTTGGCAGCCGTTGTTGCAGTTTATTTCAAGCTTATACTAAAGCTTCTGAAAGCCTTCGGTCTTATGGTCAAGGATATCTTCACTGGAAAATTCAAATGGAGCAAGATGGATAATGAGAGAAACATGGTGATGATGATAATAATAGGTCTTCTCCCACTCTTCCTGTTGTTCATTCCTGTACCCGGTACTGACATGAAAATAAAAGACCTCGCTGATATGTTCTCAAAAAGCGGTTATTTTATCGTAGTAGGCGTATCTCTTATGATAACAAGCACACTGCTGTTTATCGGAGATCTTAAAAACAAGCATACGACAAAGATGTATAAGGATAAAGGCATTGTTAAGGACGGCGGTGCAGGACGTAAAAAATACACTGTGTTTGATGCTCTGACTGTAGGTATAACCCAGTGCTTTGCGGCTTTGCTCCCAGGAGTATCACGTTCCGGCTCAACTCTTGCAGCAAGCGAACTGAGAGGTATCAATAAGCAGGCAGCTCTGGATTATTCATTTATTTTAGGTACACCGGCAATTGTTGCTGCTGCTGTGCTTGAAGGAAAGGACGCTTTGTTTCCTGATGACGGAAAAGCAGTTACTGTTGAATTTCTTCCGGTAATTGTGGGTATGATAGTTTCAGCAGTAGTCGGATTTTTTGCTATCAAGCTTTTCAAATGGCTGCTCAAAACCGACAGAATGTATGTGTTTATCATTTACACAGGTGTTGTAGGTTTAGCAGTATTTATAATCAGTCTTATAGAATTGTCAAACGGTGTAAACCTGTTTTCAGGTAATCCTCTTGTTTTCTGATTTAATTTTATAACACGGCATTTTCAGCCGGCTTACGGGCAGCAATACAGTTGCCCGTTTAAGTTTTGAATACAACGAAAGGAGAAGCTTAATGGCTGGATCAGCTTCAAAAAAGCCTTCTAATAATGGTAAAAAGAAAAAAACTACAAAAAAAAGTCCCGCTGCTTCAGGCGCAAGAAAAACAAATAAAAAGCCTACTGCTGCCGAGGCTAAAAGACGTGCGGCTGCAAGGGCTGAATTTGAATATCAAAGAAGAAGATTTATCAAGGCAACAATTCTTTTTCTATCAGCCATTGTTCTTCTTTCTGTTTTCTTTATTTCAGGAGAAAAGCTATGGCATTCTGTCCATGAGCTGTATCATGGTATGCTTGGCACATTTGGTTTTATGCTGCCGGTTCTGCTTATTTATAACGCATATCAGAATGCTAAGGATGAGCCTTCTCCCGATTATCAAAGCAAAACTGTCTTTATATCCTTGGCTGTAGTGATGCTTTCAACGACCATCTACTGTCTTGGAACAGGAGACGAACCTTTGAGAAGCTATTCTGACGAATTACATAACAGCCTGTTGTATTCCAGCAGCAATGCCGGACCAGGTGTGTGCGGAGCAATGCTGGGAATACTTTTTGTGAAGTATATAGGCAAAACCGGCGGGGGATTTATCGCATTGGTATTATTCATTGTCTTTCTTGCATTGTCAATGGGCAAGCTCGCAATGAGGATAATTGATTCATTCAGAGAACCGGTTAAGGAGTTCGGTCACCATCTCAATGACCGCAGAGAGATACGTACACAAGTTAGAGAAAAAGAAAATCAACAGCGTAAGTCAGAAAAAGAGCAGCTCAGAGAAGAATATATCAGACAGCAGGTAGAAAGAAGGGCTGCCGTCAGAAAAAAGAAACAGGATCAGCAATTCAGACGATACAAGAATACTCCCTTTTATGAACCGGACAAATCTTCACCGCAGGCTGAAAATAATGCTCCCTCCCCCATACCGGAACAAACAAAGCCTAAAAAGAAAAAACAGTCACCCGAAAATAAAAAGCCAAAAGAGGAAGCAAATAAGAGTATTCTTCCGGAAGAGGATCTCATTTTTGATCAGCTTGATTATGATCCTGAGGAGCTTGATCATATTCCCGAAGAAGAGGAAAACGACAAGGCCGATCTTGAAAATGAACCCTTCTTTGAGCCTAAGCCTAAAAAATCAAAGAAGAAAAAAGCGGCGGATGATGAACCGTTTGAAGTCAATATGGACGACAACAGTATCACTGCAGGACATTATCTCAGACCGCCATTTAATCTGTTAGAGCCGCAAAAATATGAAGATGAAAAGAATATTGCTGTTGAGCTTAATCAAAGAGGAACTATGCTTGTCGAAACTCTCAAAAGCTTCGGCGTTCAGACCTCTATCGTAAATATCAGCCGCGGTCCTGCCGTAACAAGATATGAGCTTCAGCCTGCCTCTGGTGTAAAGATAAGTAAGATAACAAATCTTGCTGACGATATTGCTATGAATCTTGCCGCAATAGGCGTAAGGATAGAAGCGCCTATCCCCGGCAAATCTGCCGTTGGTATTGAAGTACCGAACAAACACGTTTCAGTTGTTAAAATGAGAAATCTTGTGGAGTCACAGGAATTTCAGTCATCCAAAAGCAATCTAACCGTAGCGCTTGGAAAGGATATAACAGGTAAAACGGTTATAGCTGATCTTGCAAGAATGCCTCACTTGCTTATCGCCGGTTCAACAGGTTCAGGTAAGTCGGTCTGTGTAAATTCAATGCTTGTCAGCCTGCTCTATAAATCCAGCCCCGATGATGTCAAGCTTATGCTGATTGATCCTAAGGTGGTCGAACTTGGTGTATATAACGGAATACCGCATTTGCTTGTTCCTGTAGTTACTGATCCGAGAAAGGCTGCCGGTGCTCTGAACTGGGCTGTAAATGAAATGCTGAAACGGTATAAGATCTTTGCGGAATATAATGTCAGAGATATGCACAGCTATAACCGCCTGGTTGAGAGAATGAATTCTGAAAATAATGTGGTATATACATCTTCCGAACAGATAGCTGACGAAAATGACAGAACATTTGAAGAGGATGAGATGCTGGCACAGGCACAGTCCGAAATAGATGATGAATTTGAAAAAAAGCCGGAGCCGCTGAAAAAAATGCCGCAGATATTGATAGTTATTGATGAGCTTGCCGACCTTATGATGGCTGCGCCGAAGGATGTAGAGGAAGCAATTTGCCGTCTTGCCCAGATGGCAAGAGCCGCAGGTATGCACCTTGTTATAGCAACTCAGCGTCCCTCTGTTGACGTTATCACGGGTCTTATCAAAGCAAATGTTCCAAGCCGAATTGCTTTCGCTGTAAAATCTTCTATAGACTCAAGAACAATACTTGATACAAGCGGCGCAGAAAAGCTGTTGGGACGAGGCGATATGCTTTTCTCGCCTATCGGAAAATCAAAGCCTGTACGTGTGCAGGGATGCTTTGTAGAAGATTACGAGATTGAGGGAGTACTTGAATTTATAAAGAAGAGCAAGATCGTTGAATATGATGAAAATGTCCTTGAAGAGATCGAAAAGAATGCCATTCCTGATAACAGCGGCGGCGCTGATGATGTTGATTCCGAGCATGATCCTATGATAGAGGAAGCTATAAAATGCGTAGTTGAAGCAGGGCAAGCGTCAACATCTATGCTGCAAAGACGGTTCAGGGTAGGATATGCCCGTGCCGGAAGGCTTATCGACGAAATGGAGCAAATGGGAATAGTAGGTCCTCACGAGGGTTCAAAACCGCGTCAGGTACTTATGACATATCAGCAGTGGTCAGAAAGAAATCTTGCAAAAGACTGAATCTGCCCGTTGCCTATTTTCAAAATCGGAGGTAAATGAAAAATGAAAAAAGAAGGACAAATCAGAGTTGATTCGGAAAACCTGTTTCCGATCATCAAAAAGTGGCTTTATTCTGACAAGGATATTTTCCTGAGAGAAATAATTGCCAACGGCTGTGATGCTATTAAAAAGTATCAGAGCCTTTGCACTATAGGAGAAGCAGAGGATGACGGTAATTCACCGAGAATTGACGTTATACTTGATAAGGATGCAAAAACCCTTACTATAAGTGATAACGGTCTTGGCATGACAGCAGATGAAGTGGAAAAATACATTACACAGGTCGCTTTTTCAGGTGCTAAGGAGTTTATTGAAAAATATAGTGACAAAACAGACGCAGAGGGCGGAATTATAGGTCATTTCGGTCTTGGCTTCTATTCATCATATATGGTATCCGATACGGTTGAGATAGACACTCTTTCCTATCAGTCTGGTTCTGAGGCTGTACACTGGTCAAGCGACGGCAGCAGCACATATGAAATAACAGACAGCGAAAGAACGGAGAGAGGTACTTCAGTAATCATGCACCTGTCTGAGGACGGTATGGAATTTTGTGACAGCATTAAGCTGCGCTCTGTACTTAAAAAGTATTGTCACTTCATGCCGTATGAGATATTCTATTCCTGTGTTCAGGAAAAGAAGGATGATGAAGAGGAAAAGTGTGTTAATATCACTGAGCCGCTCTGGCTGAAAGCACCGAAGGACTGCACTACAGAGGAATATGAGGACTTCTACAGAGAGGTATTCCCTGATATAAACCTTCCTCTGTTCTGGATACATCTGAATGTGGATTATCCGTTCAATCTGAAAGGTATACTTTACTTCCCGAAACAGACAGACAAGCTTCAGGTTATGCCAGGTGAGATAAAGCTTTTCTCAAATCAAGTATATATCGCAGACAACATTAAAGAAGTTGTACCGGAGTTTCTTATGCTTCTTAAAGGTGTAATTGACTGTCCTGATCTGCCGCTGAATGTTTCAAGGTCATTCTTACAGAATGACGGAGAGGTTGCCAAGATATCAAAGCATATCACAAAGAAGGTCGCTGACAAGCTTGTAAGCGTATTCAAAAATGAAAGAAAAGAATACGAAAGCTACTGGGATGATATCTCTCCATTTATCAAGTTCGGCTGCATCAAGGATGATAAGTTCTATGAAAGAATGAAGGATATAATACTTTACAAGACCACTGACGGCGAGTTCAAGACCTTCTCCGAAATTCCAAAGTATGACAACAAGGTTTATTATGTTTCCGATATGAATGCGCAGGCTCAGTATGTGAAGATATTCAAGGATAACGGTATTGACGCAATAATCCTTGAACATAACATAGACACACATTTTGTCACCTACCTTGAATATAAAGAGGCTGGCACAAGATTTATCAGGATAGATTCTGATGTTGATGAAGCGCTTAAATCAGATGCACAGGAAGAGGATAAGGAAGAAAACGAAAAGCTTATCCAGCTATTCAAGGATGCGCTTGGCATGGACAAGCTTGAAATAAAGGCTCAGGCACTCAAATCCGAAGGTACTCCTGCTGTTATCACCATAAATGAATATCAGAGAAGAATAAACGATATGAACCGCCTGTATGGCGATATGTTCGGTGCAAACAATGATAAGGCTAAAGAGACTCTCATAATCAATACTGCTAACCCTGTAATACAGAAGCTTGCAGATTATGAAGATGAAAAGAGAGATCTTCTTTGCAGACATATTTACGATCTTGCTGCTATCAGTCAGCGTAAGCTTACAGCAGCTGAATTGGAAGGATTTATCGCAAGAAGCGTAGAAGTAATGGATATGGTATAAAAAACTCCGGGGCAAAGGCGTTGCGGCTTTTGTCCCGGTATTCTTATTCATACTGTGCGTCTATTTTATATATATTGCCTGTACCAAGAATGTATAATGTATTTGCTTCACAAAAACATATTTTTCTTGAATCATGCGCTGTTTCTTTATGATACAGCTGTGAACCCTTGAAATTGAAAATGGAAAAGTCGTTCTGCATAAGTACACATATCTTTTCGTTGTAATAATCAAGGGACAGTATCCTCTTCCCCGTAGATATCTCAGAGTCCTTTTTAGCATCCGAATTAATAGCAACGATATCACATTCATGTCCGTCAGGATTTGTTGAAAGTGAAAGAACAACCCCATAATCCCTCTTCATTACATATGTAGTCAATACTCTTGAATTGTATGATATCTCTTTCAGATTCTTTTTCTTTATATCCACATAGTATATAGAGTTATCTCCGACAGCCATTACCTTATCGTCATCAAGATAGCATATATCGTAGATATACGTATCTTCAAATTCATATTTCTGATAATATGTTTTCTGAGAAAAATCAAGAATATAAATAACTGAAATAAGTCCTCCGTCCTTGGCTGATACACCGCTCAGTGCTGCTCTTGTACCGTCCGAGTTCACGGAAACATTGTTTACATAGTATTCCGCAAATGAATAGCTGTATACCTTTTCATTATTTTTATCATTGACTGTAAATTCAGAAAGATAGTCGCTTCCATGAGTTAACAGAACATATGTTCCGTTTGAAGCAATATCAGCATCGAAAAGTTTGAGTTCAGTATTGCCGGAATAGACAACAGAATTACGGTTGATTATCCTGTAGCCTGTTGCATCAGCATTATATATCATAGAATAATCATTATTTGATTTAAGAATAGGATTTGCGAAAGAATGCTGATTGCTCTGATATTCTCCGGCATTGGAATTTAATACAACAATTGAAGTATTACTGCAATAAACAGGTGATCGGTTCATAATTGAAAAATTCTCGCTGTTTATTGATGTACCTGTAATGCTGACAGGATAACCTCCGCCTTCAGATTTGCCTAAAAGCTCATATTGTATCCAGTGAGAAATATTATCAGGGGTAAGCTTGTCTATATTAACAAGAGCAAGAACTACAATTACACCAACAAAAAGAATAAACAATACCTTAAAAAACTTCTTTGTAAGATTTGTCGGTGCAGGATCACTGTCTTTTGTACCGGCAAGAGGAACATCCTCATAACTGATATGTTTTCTTTCAGGTTCTTTTGTCCTGTTTTTGCCTTTTTTCAAAAAACCGTTTTTTTTCATTGTCCCACCTCTTCGTTATAAAATACCTTATTAAGATAAAGTCCGTGTGCCGGAGCTGTAGGTCCTGCATTATTCCTGTTCTTCGATTCAATGATTCCTTCTATATCAGCTGGAGAGATTTTACCCTGTGAAACATACAGAAGTGTACCAACTATTATCCTTACCATATTGTACAGGAATCCGTCTGCTTCTGCCGTC
>CACXDE010000202.1 GCA_902766305.1 uncultured Ruminococcus sp.
CTTCTCGGCTTCACCCTGCCATTCACCGTCAATCGACAGCACAACATTTTCCACCTGTTCCATATAAGTCCGCAAATCATCGCTGATTTTCTGGATATCGTTTTTCATATCCTTGATTCCTGCGACATCAACACATATTCTCAAATAAATCCCTCCCAAATCATAATAAGATCGACACACGAATCATTTTTTTAAGAAACCACTGATAAAACACACCGAACTAATTATCTGTCAATCCTGTTCAATCAGTGCTTTCCTAAACAATACATGCCCATAATGCAATGCTCCAAAGCGTAATATGAGCCTAGGAACATTGCATTATAAAGCTACGCTGCCTAAAAGCCGTACAAATTAGCTGCCAAAGCTATTCATAGCTGTCTGCAAGCTCTGGTCTGTTTCCTGGAGCTTCTGAGCAGCTGTATCCATCAACTTTGCATAGTCCTCAAGCATGTTTGTAAAGTTGGTAAATGTTGGCTGCATAGACTCGTACTTCTGTACGAATGCGTCCTGAGCATCGCCCTTCCAAACCTCGTTAAGTCCCATAATAAGGCTACGCATTTTTGTCATTGCCTCATCGTGCTGAGCCTTGAGAGATCTAAGTTCGTTTGCTTTGCTGTTAAGAAGATCCGGAGATACCTGAATCAGTGCCATAGTTATTCCACCTTTCAAAATAATAAATAATAAAATAAAAAATAAATTTATATTGATGCTTTTCGCATTCAATCCCAGTTAATTCTCAAATAGCCAACTGTGCTATTTTTTATGTTAAATTCTCTGCTCCGACAGCCGCTATCTGAACTAACGCTTCGGATACTTCGCCGTCGGCTTTGTACAATGCCTCGCTGTAATAATTAAGCTTATCCATGCAAGCATCGGCAGCGTGACCCTTCCAGCCTGTTTCAACCAGTTCAATAGCCAACTTTACATCATTTCGGAGATCCTGTATTTGATCATAGATATCGCTTAATCTGTTCTGATAATGAGAAAGCACATCTTCAAAAGTAATCTCGTCCATCATTTTCACCTCTGTCAAGCACTACTTATCTACTATAATTAAATAGTCACCGTTCCATATTCCGGAGTTTTCAATTGTTTCATTATTGTCTAATCTTTTTCCGGATCTCGAACATATCAAATCAAATTCAGTCCAATATCTAAGAGGCAGATCAGGCTGATAGACCATAAGTGCATCATACAAATCAGATTTAAATCTCTCAACACTAATCCATACCGGAGCTTCAATATCAAAACTAAAGGTTGTTTGTGCATTTGTTATTGTTACTATAATGTTATCCATTTTAATCCTTTCCATCAAAAGCAGCTTTCAGCTCTGCTGTCAACTGTTCAAGACCAACCGACTCAAAACACAACATCTCATTTTCGTCTTTTTCTATTCTCACGGAAACATCGCCGCACACCGACACAAAACCATTCATGCAACTGCCGTAATAGCTTTCAGCATTTTTCACGCATCTGATACTCAGGTAACGTTCTGTGAATGATAATATTTTTATCATATACTCAATTGCTTTCTCTGAGCCTACGTATTTTCTCAGCTCCTGCTCAGCATTGTCTGTGTCAAAAGAGGTAATGTAATTTTTAACCCTCTGTGCTGTTTCATAAGATATTATCTCTTTGAAATAAAGCTCCGTTTTTTGCGGACTTATGCAGCTTAACAAACCTTCAATATCAGGATTGGAAGTCATTGTGATTTTATACGCACCATGAGTAACTTTGGAAAGTACAACGTATTTGTTATTTTTCTTAAAGCAATAAATTTCACTGTATCTTCCGGTCATAGCCGAGCCGGAAAGAAAAACAACTGAATCCGGCTTACAAAGAGCATGTATTACCTCAAGCACATTATCATCAATGTATGCCACACCGCTTGGTTCATAATAAACAAGCATTCTCTTTTCAAGACGAGAAAAAACACTTTTTACATGATTATTTATATTCCTCTGCCACTTTCCAAGCGTAGAACCATCAACTGCAAAAACTGTGGAATAGCCTGTCATTCCGGCAAG
>CACXDE010000203.1 GCA_902766305.1 uncultured Ruminococcus sp.
CTTCCGGGACAAAATGACGATATAGATATTCCGCCGCCGTCAATAATCGGTGATACGCCCGAAAAAATACCGGAATCATCACAAAAGCCCCTGCCTCCGCCGCAGGGTACGGTAGTTTTGCCTGAGCCAGTCATACCGGAGATCATTATCGTTCATGATGGTGTGCCGAGCGACAGCAGCGCTAAAGACTATTATATAGGCTTTTCCGATTATATAAAAAATGTAGCAAGCTCTGAAATATTTGCTACATGGCCAGTTGAAGCGCTGAAAGCAAATATAATAACTATAATTTCTTTTACTCTTAACCGTGTTTATACGGAGTGGTACAGGGGAAAGGGATATAATTTCACGATTACAAGCTCAACTGCATACGATCAGGCTTTTGTATACGGCAGAAATATCTTTTCAGAGATATCCGATGTTGTTGACGAGGTATTCAACCTGTATATTGCACGCCCGGGACAGATACAGCCGCTTTTTGCACAGTTTTGTGACGGAATAAGAGTAAACCGCAGCGGATGGCTTAGCCAGTGGGGCTCAAAAGATCTTGCCGACAGGGGATTTTCAGCAATGCGGATACTCCAATACTATTACGGCAGGGATATAGAGCTTCGTGCGGCGCAGCGGGTGGAGGGTATACCTGTTTCATTTTCGGGGACGCTTTCTGTGGGTTCACGGGGGCAGAATGTCCGTGTGATACAAAGACAGCTTAACAGGATATCCATGAACTTTCCGCTTATTCCGAAATTGGCTGTTGACGGCATATACGGTTCTAAGACAGCAAATTCAGTGAGGGTATTCCAGCAGGTATTCAATATCCCGGAAACAGGCATAGTCGATTTTGCGACATGGTACAGGATATCTGATATCTATACGGCAGTATCACGTCTTGCCGATTAAAAAAACGTTTTTAGGAAAGGGGTCTGGGGGATAACCCTTTGTTTTCAAACAAAGGGTTTCCCCCAGAAATGCTCATTCAGTATGATTTTTTATATCGGTAGTATCACTCTTTGTATTCAGACCATTCACCGGCAGGATATCTGAATTTGGTTTTTTCAACACCTCTGCCCTTTTCTGCTTCCACGGACATATCTATCTTGTAGATCTTTCCGGCATATTTGGATGCACTGTAAGGAAGATCGACTGTCTGATATGCTGTTGTACCCTTCTTTACTTCATCATCTGTTACACCTGAGTTGAAGATGAAACCGGAAGGTCCTACAGGAACTGCAATACGGTAAATATCCGTTCCTTCGATCTTTTCCATTTCTACACCAGGCCACTCTTTGCCGTAAGGCTCTCCGGTGATTTTGTTCTTTGTTTCGTTGCCCCACCAGTAAGCAAACACCTTGTCCCACTTTGTTTCACTGTTGTCATAGTACAGGTAGTCAGCCATTCCGGCAAGATCAGCTGAAGTTTCCGTTTCACTGACATTGGCCGGATTGTTATCTGGTTCAGTCTTGTCAACATACTCAACAACTGCACCCTCTTCAAGTCCGTCAAGCTTCTGTGTGAAAGCGGCTTCAAGAAATTCAGGGAAGGCATTTCTCCAGTAGGTCTCAAAATGCTGTCCGGGTTCGTACTTGTCGAATACTATCTTGTCCTTCGGATATCCGGCTTCTAACATATTTTTGTACATATTCTCGGAAAACTTACCGTTGTCAGTATAATAACCGCCGTCATAAATATACATGAAGGGCAGATTATCCTTATCTACAGTCTCGACAAACTTCGCCCATGCGTTGTCATCATATACGCCGAATGAAGGAGAAAAAACTCCGCCTGCACCGAACTTGTCGGAATGTGAAAGAACGGTATAGTATGTTGCAAGTCCGCCGAAGGAGCTTCCGGCGAGGAAGGTGTGCATTTTGTCATCATATACGTTGTAGTCCTTCTGAACCTTCGGCATAACAGTATCGCAGATGAAGTCGGCAAGTGCGCCGCCGCGTTTTTTGGATTTCAGCTCGTCATCAGCTGTCATACCTTCATATTTTGCAAATTCGCCAAGATCAGGGATAAGCTCGTCAGCTCTTGTTGAAGTTGTTCCGTCAGGTGAGCCGAGGGTCTCTATTGCAACGATTATTGCCTTATAATCAGTTACTGCCATCATGCTTTCAACGCTTTCGGCAACATTCCAGCAGTTGATGATTCCGCCCATGTTCACATCAAGAACATTCTGTCCGTCAAACAAATAAATGGTAGAATATTTTTCCTCCGCATTTTCATCATAATCCTTCGGCGTCCAAATATATACATTCTTGTCATATCCATCGAATTTGAATGTTTCTACCTTGTACTTTGGATTGTAATCCGGTGTTGTTCCCTCAACGTAGGGGAGGAGAGCCTCATCCTTGAGGTACCAGCCGCTTACGAATTTGTTGAACGCAACATCCATAGTCACATTATCGCTGTATTTGAGATGCACCATATTGTAAAGGCTTACATCATTGTCACAGGAATAGGTTACGTTGTCCTCTTCCTCTCGTACCTTTGTCAGAGCCTTTTCTTCTGTTTTGCCGCTTACAGTGTTAATGAATACAGCGGAAAGCTCCTTGTTTTTGTCGCCGTCCCTTATGTACAGCGTATGAGTTGTACTTTCTGAAGCGGTTGTCTGCTGACTTTGTTCTGCTTGTGAGTTATCCTCTGTCTTGCTGCTTTCCTGTTCTGTGCTTTGCTGATCTGTGTTTTCATCCTTTGTTTCGCTTTGTTCTGTTTTAACGCTGCTCTGTGTTGTTTCCTTGCCTGAGTCACCGTTTGAGCAGCCGGCGAAAACAGACATACACATGATGCCTGCTAAAAGTGCTGCTATGATTCTTTTTGATTTCATTTTTAAAATTCCCCCTTGGTTATGAACGGCATTCATATTCTGACCGGAAAATCAAAACAAATCTGCTGTTCCTCTCATCGTTCATAATTATATTCTATAATCAGATGATGTAAATGTCAATCAATCCTTTATTAGTAATATCAATTAAGAGTTTA
>CACXDE010000204.1 GCA_902766305.1 uncultured Ruminococcus sp.
CGATCTCGCGTTACGGACAGCGGCTCGCACCAAAACGCCGCCTCTCTTCCGACCGTACCTCGCGGATCCCTCTCCGTCAAAGTCATTGAAAACAGATATATTATATTGAAATTACCCGCGTTTGTCAAGGATTTTTTGAAAAAAAGGCAGCGGGAACGAACCGGAGGTGTTTCAATTCAAATAAACATTGCCATATAGTGCGGGAGAGTTATCTTATGATCTGATTCTCCGATATTTCCGTCGATCAGTTTGTAAGCGACCGAGGGACGGTATTCTTTAAGATAGCTGTTCAAAGACGCAGTTGAAGTATTCCCCGCTTTGACCTCAACGGGAACCACTTCTCCGTCTTTTTCGATCACAAACTCCAGTTCCATGGAACTGTTCTGAGTTTTGTAATAAAAGAGATTATATCCGCGCTTTATCAGCATTTCCGAAATAACGTTTTCGTAGATTCCTCCTTTGGCGTTGCCCTGTATCTTTTTCGTCAGTACGGCGAGCTTCGTCTGCATCCCGTATTTGGCGAGCAAAAGCCCCGAATCGTTAACGTATAACTTGAACTCGTCATTCTTTGAATTCGCAGTTAGAGGAAGATACGGCTCATAGACGTTATAGCAAACGTTAACAAGATTCGAATCCTTGAGCCAGGTAATACTGTCTTTGAATTTTCGCGCGCTCGCGCGTTTTTCCACTTCGGAATACTTGAATTTTTTATTCTCTCTGGCAAGTTGACGGGGAAGGCTGTCATAGCAAGCTCTGATCTTGACTTTCTCAGCCCCTTTGGCGTGATTTGCAATATCATCGTCGTAAGAGGCCAGTATCTTTTCCTGAACGGTCTGAACCTCATTGAAATCCTTCGTATCCACGAATTTCTGTACCGCTTCCGGCATACCTCCGACGACGATATATTCTCGAAGAATACTTTCAAATTTCTCGTTCAAATCCGCAGGAACCTTTTCTCTTTTCTCATAAAACGATCTGAGATAATCAACGGTATCCTGCCCGTATCCGTACGCCCATAAGAATTCTTCAAAATCCATCGAATACATCACGACCTGTCGTTCATAACCCACGGGAATCGAGTCGACTTCTTTAACTTCCTCGTCCGCGTCCTGTCCGTAATGCAGCCCGAGAAGCGAACCGGACGCGATAACGTCATATCTTTTGTCCTCCGCGAGAAACTTCAAAGCGGTGCGGGCGCTTGCGCACTTCTGGATCTCATCAAGGAAAATGAGCGTGCTGCCTTTGGTGAATCTTACCCCCGGAAGATATGCGCTCATGCGCTTGTATATCTCATCCGCAGTCAGATCGCCTTCAAAAACGGCTTTGAGTCCGGGCGTTTCCAGAAAATTAATCTTTACGAAGCTTTTATATTCATTCTTTCCGAACTGTTCAACAATAAAAGTTTTCCCGGTCTGACGCGCTCCTTTTATCAGAAGACATTCTTTTTCTTTATGTGATTTCCAGTCTAGCAAAAAGCGATACATTTTTCTCTTCAGCATGCAAATCACCTCCAAGTACCGATAATATAGCACTAATTAAAGAAAAAGTCAATAGATATGCATCAAATCGGACTATTGTTTTACAAAAAAGCGCATCATTTTGGACTATACAATTCGTAGGAATTGCATCATTTTCGACAATATCATTAAAAAACCGGGTGTTACGGCATTAACCGGTTTGTCAAGGATTTTTTGAAAAAAAGCGCAATACGACAAAAAGCGGCGGGACCGGAAGTCCCGCCGCTAAAGGTTTATTCGATGAAGAAAAATGAAGCGTACCGAACGGTCAGGATCTTGACCCGACCCATATAAGTATAATAGTTCCCACGCTCGCTAATGCGATCAAAACTCTGAGAAGTATCTTAAATACTTTTGCGCGTTTGTTCTCTGCTTCCAACTTAGATACCATTTCACGGCATGCTTCTATTTGTTCGTCAGAGTCTTTCCACCCGGGGATTCTTCTAAAGATTTTAATTGCTTGATTGAATTCTTTGACTCTCATATGGGTTTTTGCGGCAAGATAGATAGCGTCCTTACGGCAAATCTCGCCGCCTTCGATGCATTTTTCGGTAAGTTCGTCAGCGTCTCTGAAACCGGAGATCGTTTTGAACATTTCCGCCGCAGATGAAAACACTCCTTCTGTTTCTGCCTCTTTCATCATTGTGACAGCTTTTTTATAAACGTCCTCTTTGTTGCGTTCGGTGATCCGAACGAGATAATCGTCGAACTCCGCGCCGAGTTTTTCTCCGCCGAAACGCACGGCTTTTTTATAGTTGCTGCTGTAATCAAACGGCTGCTCGCAGTCGGCGAGATCTTCCCTTTTGTGGGCATGGACCTCCGCCATCAATTTGCCGAGATATGCTTCGGCGTTTTCGGGATCCTGGTCGAGCACTTTTTCACAATAAGAGTTTGCTTCAGTCCAGTTTCCGTCCTCAAGGAACATAAAGGCGCGTTTGAGAAGCGGAGCGATATTCGCGCTGCCGGAAG
>CACXDE010000205.1 GCA_902766305.1 uncultured Ruminococcus sp.
CTGCAGTTCATGACCGGTTACGGTTTTAAGCAGTCTTGCAAACAAATCTCTTTCTCCGAACATTATTGAAAAAACAACATCGTTCCTTGGCGGATAGTCTTTTCTGAATGGTATGTTCATTTCAATCACCCCCACTGCTTTTCTTCTTTATTATACCATATTCTATGCAAAATTTAAATACCATTTAAAAATATATTATTGATTCACGATACTGTTAAAAAATTTCCCCTGTTCATATCACAGAACAGGGGAATTATAAGTTTTCAGGTCAGGACGCAATAGAAACAAAATATACTAATACGCTGACCTTAGTACGATGTATAGAACTCTTTTTAGAAATAATATTGATTCAGAATCTGATACACCGATATAAAGTTACCAACGGAACCACCAACGAGCACTGATCATTGCTCCTGTTATTCCACCAAGAATAAACCATTCCATATATTTCACCTCCTTATCCTTTTTCTGACCGCCGCTGCACCAATAGCAACAGTAAATGCTTTCGACTGTCAATACAACGAGAAACAGTATTTCACTCTCATTAAACTGTTAAAAAATAATGAGTGTCGGTCTGCATGTAATAACCTCATAAAGAAAAGTCCACCACATATTATCATCTCCTATCACTTTTAATAAAATCATTTTATAAAGCGCAAATGCGTTTTTCTGATAGAAAAATAGAGATTATTTTTTAATTCAAAAGTTGTCGGTTTACCGTTAACATTATATTATCACATCCTTCACTAAAAGTCAACGGTTTACCGTTAATATTCTTTTACAAATTTTGATAATATAATTTATAGGTTTTAAACAAAAATTCGTATAAGGAGAGTATTAAAATGAATATCTCAAAAGCTGTTGCAAGAAGAATTTTAGAACTGTGCAAAGAAAGAAAAATTACCGTTAATAAATTATCAACATTGTCTGCTGTCACACAATCAACTGTTAATGATATTGTGAATAATCATGCAAAAAATATCGGCATTGTGACAATTAAAAAGCTTTGTGACGGATTAGAAATATCTGTATGTGATTTTTTTGATACCGACTATTTCAGAAATTTGGAGCAGGAAATATATTGACTATCACAAAAAACTTATGGACACAACCCGAGCAACGGATTTGTGTCCATTAAGTATAAATAAAGTGAAATACTCGCCGCCTTAGAGAACGGAGGACTTCTTGCCCATTTAGTTTAAATTAAAAATCAACATCTCCTTAACATTTCCAGCCCAATTGTATAGAATGTTACAGGAGGCGAAACATATGAGAAAAACGCACAATAAGCGTGTTGTCCTTATAAGAGTAATAATTTTTCTGATAGTGTCGGTACTGCTTATCTGGGGATTCCTTGAATGGAGAGTAACACCGGTTATCAGATCAATGGCTGCTGTACAAGGGAAAAGCTTTGCAGTATCTGCTATCAACAAGGCAGCTGCGGAAGTTCTTGAAGAAACAGGCATAACCGAAACTGCAAAGGTAAGCACATCAGCTGACGGAATGCTGCGTTCGCTGACAACAGATACAGCAGCGGCGAATCTGCTCAAACACAACATAACCCTGAGAGCAGAAGAGTATATTTCAGACCTCAGGCACAAGCAGATGAACATCCCCCTTGGTATGATAATCGGAGGAGAGCTTATAGGAGCGGTAGGTCCTGACATACCTGTTTATATCACATTGTCCGGTACAACAGACAGCGATTTTGAAGAAACCTTTGAAAGCGGCGGAGTAAACCAGACTGTCCATAAGCTGTCACTGAAGATAAAAACAGACATACGCATACTTACTCCTTCTGGAACGATATCCGAAACTGTATCCACCTCTGTTCTTCTCGGCGAAACGGTTATAATAGGCAGCGTACCGCTTGTAAGCAAGTGACGATACCGTATACCTAATCATCGAAAACAAGTGAAATAGTTTTACCATCATAACCGCATTCCGCTGCCGGAAAGATATTTTTTGCATAGTCAATTCCTTCCTCCGGTGTCTGAACTGCCGGACTGAAATGCGTAAGCCATAATCTTTCAGCATTTGCCTGTACTGCAAGGCTGGCTGCTTCCTCAAACATCATATGCTTTTTGCTCACTGCCCTGTCCGCTTTTTCCGGATCATAGTACAGTCCCTCACATATAAACAGATCGGAGTCCGCGGCATTTTCAGCTATTTCACTTGTCGGTCTTGAATCCGTGCAGTAGGTAACTTTAAGTCCCCGTCTGTTTCCCTGTGAAACCTCGTCATAGCTGTACAAACGGTTTTCGTACATCACGCTGCCCTCTTTCTGAAGGCGTGACCATATACACATCGGGACATTGTTTGCCTTAGCTTTTTCGGGAGAAAACTCAGCCCTGCGGTGAAGCTCTGCTCTGTAGCCATAGCATCTTACACTGTGCTTTGCTTCAAAGGGTGTAATTGTCAGAAGTCCTGACTTAAAGGACTCGGATGATCTTACTTCCCTGCATATTACTTCAAAAGGGAGATTAGGCGCAATAATACAAAGGCTTTTTACAATCCTTTCAATACCTGCCGGACCGGCAATAGTCACCGATTCCGTCCTGCCCTCATTGCCCATTGACAGCAAAAAGCCCGGAAGTCCTGAAATATGATCTGCATGAAAGTGTGTAATACAAATCAGATCGACCGGCTTAGTCTTTCTTTCCGCACATTTCAGAGCTATCTGTGTACCTTCGCCGCAGTCGATAAGTATGCTGTGTCCCTGACTGCTGAGCAGACAGGACGTAAGCCACCTTTCCTTTGTCGGCAGCATTCCGCCGCACCCAAGCAAGGTTACATCAAGCATCCGCATTCCCCCTGTCGTCCTTTTGTCTGCTCCATAGTACACAATACGCCTGTGTTCTGGCAGCAAATCTGGCTGTTTTCAACAGTTCCCGTACCGCCGCCCTGTCAAGCCATACTGCTTCTATCTCTTCCATTTCAGAGTCGCTGTGCCGTATTTCGCCGTCTGCTGTACCAACAACCACCTTGCACATTTCATTTGAAAATCCTACTGCACTGTAGCTTTCATTCCATATATCATCTATGCTGCAAAGGTCAAGCCCTGTTTCTTCATACAGTTCTCTTTTTGCAGCCTGCTGTACAGTTTCGCCTCTGTCGATAAGACCCGCCGGAAAGTTATACACCCACTCCCCCACCGCCATTCTGTATTCACGGTTGAGCAGTATCTTTTCATTATCTTTATCGTGAAGTATCATAACAACTGCATCTGTCCTGACAGTACAAAGATCACTGAGACTGTTTATATTCCTGTCACGGCTTATCATCTCATAAATCTTGGAATTTCCGCCCTCAGTTTCATACTCTATATCATACCTTGCAATATATTCACCCTGATGTAATTTTCGTATTGCTTTAAATTTCATAGCGACCACCTCTTGAAGTGTCTGACAACACTCTGATATGTTGGGGCTGCCGCCCCAAACCCTGCACGGGCTTCTCGCCCGGACCCCGGCAGGGAACAAGTTCCCTGCACCCGTTTTTTTAATCGTTTTATCGAAAATCAGTAAAACAAACCTTCAATTAATATCGTATCATTACCATTTCGGAATGTCAAGCAGTATAAGCGTTAAAATTCTGACCAGCGTGACGCTGGACCCTTAATGTGATGCTTTTTTCTTTTAGCAAAGTTTCTTACAACGCTGCCAACTATAATTTTACACTTAGTTCTGAAACACCAGGTATAGTATAAAACCGGCAAAATACCAACATATCTTTATGCGGTATTCTGCCGGTTCTTTTTATTCTAACGACAAATCCTCGTCAGTAAGAATGATCTCTCCGTTTTCCTTTTCATATTCTTTTATCTTTTGTTTTACAAGTGTTTCGATCATATTGGTCAGTGAACGGTTTTCCATTTCTGCAATTTTTTTGATCTTAGCGTGGTCAGAAACAAGAAGTCTTAGTGTAAATGGTGATTTTAAAACGGGCATACTGATACCTCCTTGAGGAGTCATGATACCACTCTGATTTATTTTTGTATGCAATCTACTTGATACCAGAAAGAAACCATATTATAATATTTACATAAATTATTTTTTAATAGTTGGTAAAAAATGGAAATATACACTGTAAGTTTTTTCGGTCACAGGCAAATAGAAAATGTTATTGAAGTTGAAAGAAAGCTTGAAGAAAAGGTATCAGAACTGATACGAACAAAAAGATATGTAGAATTTCTTGTCGGACGTGACGGCGAGTTTGATATTCTTGCCTCATCCGTAGTAAAAAGAATCAGAAAACAGAATGATTATGGCAATTGTTCGCTGATATGGGTTATGCCGTACATGAAAGCGGAATTTCGCAACAATGAAAGAGAATTTCTTGATTATTACGATGATGTTGAGATATGCGAACAATCAGCAAAGGCACATTACAAATCTGCTATAAAAATACGGAACAGGTATATGGCAGACAGGTCTGATCTTATTATCTGCTGTATTCAGCGAAAAACCGGCGGAGCGTATAAAACAGTAAGATATGCTGAAAAAAAGTCAAAACAAATAATCAATATCGGCTGAACTATTCAACTCAATAACTATAAAAATACAGCCCTGTCTGCAAAATAGCTACCTGCAAACAAGGCTGTTTTATTATTGAACTGTCTTTTCTTTTATACTTTCATCAACGCTTGTAAATTATTTCTATGTCACCATCAACGAATCCTATTCCCACACCATCATACTTTTTCAAGACTGATGAATATTTACCGCTGTCCAGATACCTTTGCAGATTACTTACCGCCGTTCTGAGAGCTTTTTCCCAACCGCCATCCTCAACCCATACATACAGGTTTTCTCCGGTAGTAAATGTTTCATAGCAAGCCCAATCTTCTTCGTCAAAATTTTCCGCACCGATTATCTGCACAGAATATTCATTTTCATTTTGCTCTTCATACAGATTAAAATTGACAGCAACGGTATTCTCCGGAAATTCCTGCTGAAGTACGCCGTCCACCCATTTTGCAAAACTGTCATAATCGAACATACTATAGTTACCTCCACTTTCATTTGAGAGACCCGCGCTGTCATTCCGAGCGCAACGAGGCGGAGGGGTTCAGATCGGTTCAAAGTCAGATGCGCCGTGTTTGCAAAGCGGACAGATGAAATCCTCGGGCAGCTCTTCACCCTCGTAAACATAGCCGCAGATCTTGCATACCCAGCCCTTTTTGCCTTCTGTTTCAGGCTTCGGCTTGACGTTGTTCTGATAGTAGGTGTATGTCATGGTTTCCTTGTCAGAGATAACTCTTGCCTCTGTGACGCTGCAAATGAACATACCATGAGTATCAAAGTCAACATAATCCTCGACCTTAAGCGACATAAAGGAGTTTATATTCTTTGACAGGAACACAAGTCCGTTGTCTGAACGCATTGTTTCCATACCGGCAAATTTATCGACATTTCTTCCGCTCTGGAAACCGAATGTTTCAAACACCTTGAACGGCACTTCAACTGAGAGACAGTTGACATTCATAACGCCGGTCTGCTTTATAACGTGGTGTGAATAATTCTGCTTGTTTATGCAGACAGCTATGCGGTTTGGAGAGTTAGTTACCTGAGTAACTGTATTTACGATAAGTCCGTTATCCTTAGTGCCGTCATTTGACGTTACAACATAAAGACCGTATCCGATATTGAACAGTGCGGACATATCATTCTTGTCAGCTGTTTCGCTGTTCTGTGCGATATAATCCTTGCACAGCTCTTCGGCAAGATCTTCTATCTGCTGCTTGCTTGTATCATTCAGGGCAGACATGATCTTTACTGTTGTATCGGTAAATTCAATATTCTTGCAGCCCTCAAGCATTTTCTTCATTGTCTTGGCTGCCATCGGCGCCCATGAACCGTTTTCAATAAGAGCGACTGTTTTATTTGAGAAGTTTCTCTCTGTCAGATGGTTGATAAACTCACGCATAAAGGGGAAAATCTCTGCATTGTATGTTGTTGTAGCAAGAACGATCTTTCCATATCTGAAAGCGTCCTCAACACATTCAGCCATATCCTCACGGGCAAGGTCGTTTACAGCAACCTTTGGACAGCCCTTTGCACGGAGCTTTTCAGCAAGAAGCTCTACAGCCTTTTTTGTATTTCCGTAAACGGATGTATACGCAATAACTATGCCCTCTGTTTCAACGCCGTAGCTTGACCATGTGTTGTACAGGTCTATATAGTAACCGAGGTTTTCCTTAAGTATCGGACCGTGGAGAGGACAAATCGTCTGTATATCAAGCTTTGCAGCTTTTTTCAGCAGTGCCTGAACCTGTGCGCCGTACTTGCCTACTATTCCTATGTAGTAACGTCTTGCCTCACAAGCCCAG